>NZ_QUKM01000010.1:0-124817 GCF_003481245.1 Blautia sp. TF10-30 | reverse complement strand
CCTGAGCCAGGATCAAACTCTCTGATAAAAGATTTGTTCCAAGTTCAAAATCAACATACTAGCTAATTTATCCCTTTTACTGTTTTAAAGGATCTTTCGATCGTTTTGAATTACTTATTCAGAACTTTCGAGGATGTGTTTCACTGTTTAATTATCAAGGATCTCTGCTGTCCCGACTCGGATCAGCTCATTTATTTTATCACAGAACTTTTCGTTTGTCAAGAACTTTTTTAAATTTATTTTTTGAAGTTCTTTCGAACTTCTTTGCTGTTCTCTCGATCAGCAACTCGTTTATTTTATCAAACTCATTTGCTTTTGTCAAGAACTTTTTTCAAGTTTTTTTGAAGCAGTTTTTGCAGCCCGCGGCCGCCACCCGGCTCCGAACTAGGTTTTTCTGTTTCAAAAGAACTCATTCACTGTAGCTCTCGCTGACAGCTTAGTTATAATAACACCCCCGAAAGCAAAAGTCAACACCTTTTTTCGAATTTTCTTATTTTTAGAAAAATACGGTCAATTCTGCATATTCAGTATTTTATCTGACTATTTCTTTTTTTACTCCATCATCAAAATCTTTTTCGGCTGATATCGTACAATCTGGTATACCATAACCATAGAAGAAGCCAGCACAACCCCCATTCCACAAAGATACAATATTATAATCTGCTGTGTCTTAATTGCAGCCTGCACACCGTTCGAAAGATCTACAGCTATTTTTATCACATTCGCCAAAGGATAAGAAAAAATTACCCCCGCTGTAATTGCCAGCAATACCGGGCAAAAAGATTCCATCAACATCTGCAGCATAATCCGCATCTTTGTTTCTCCAACAGAAAGAAGAATGCCAATCTCAAACATGCGATCCCGCAAATTCATAAGAATCAAAAAACTTAATGTGATAGTTCCAAGGATTACGGAAACTATCACCATGAGATTCGAAATCCCTGCCAGGCTCTTCAGGCTGTCGGCCACCGCTTTATAAGCTGAAACATTTACCGTATAGTCCATATCATATTCTTCTTTGATATATTCCGGCATTTTTTTCGCATCTTCAGCAAACGCTCTTCCTTCTTCCGGGTCCTTCAACTGCAATGTAATTTCTTTTACATTATCATTTTCATTCATCTCATAAACTGGTGTATCCAGGGTATAGATAGCATTTGCTGGGTTATTATATACCACATTTCCACTGTAAGCTGCCTCGTTCGTACTGTAAATACCACTGATTTTAAATGTATACCGCTCCTTTGTGTATGGTGAAAGAACAGCTATGGTATCTCCTATTCCCAGTCCATTCCGTTCCGCAATCCCATCACTGACTACCGCTTCTTCTGCATTCTGCGGTACATGTCCCGAAATCAGTGTAACTACAGAAGAAACAGAACTAAAATACTCGACAGGATCAGATGATCCCTCCACATAAATATTTTCTGTTCCATTTTCTTCCTGTCCGTCCATAATTTCAGCTGTAAAGTTATCCGCCAGAGCAGCTGTCACCGTATTACAGCTGCCAAACCGAATTCTTTCATCAGCGCAGAGTTCCAAATATTTTTGATGTGAAATCGAATTCACACCGCGCGGCTCTTCACTGTATATCTGACGCTCATTCGATACAAGCACGCTTCCTCCGATGCTCGTCCGAATCTCCCATATCCGTTCCCGACTTGCCGCGCGGATACATAAGCCAAACAGGATCAGGATGGATAAAATCAGGAAACTTAAAAACATCAGAATTGTATTTTTTTTATGATAAGAAATACTGCGAAATGCTCTTTTGATCCAGTTCATAAAAACTTTCCCTCCCCCTCATGTTTAATCCTGCAATTTTTTCTTTTCCAGCCGTACCACCACATCTGCCTCCGCGGCAAATGCTTCCGAATGTGTAACTGCTATTACACATTTCTTATCTTCATGAGCCAGCTCTTTGAAAATTTTCACAATGCCAGCCGCCGTATCAACGTCCAGATTTCCCGTCGGCTCATCCGCAAGAATCACCTCTGCATTTGTCGAAATCGCACGCGCAATCGCTACGCGCTGCTGTTCGCCTCCTGAAAGTTTATTGATATTGCGGTTCATCTGATCTTCTGTAATTCCCATTCGTGTCAGAAGTTCCCGCGCCCGTTCTTTTTTGTTTTTAATCGGATTTGACGTAATTTCCATTGCCGCCAGCACATTCTCCAGCGGGGTCAGATAAGGCAGCAGATTATACGCCTGAAACACAATTCCAATCTTGCTGTTTCGATATCTTGTATAGCCAATTTCCCGGATATCTTTTCCTTCAAAGCACACGCAGCCGCTCTTAGGTTCTTCCAGCGCACCCGCCAAAGTCAGCGTCGTTGTTTTCCCCGATCCAGAAGGACCAACAATCGTGTAAAGAGTACCCTTCTCAAATGAATAGCTGGCTTTATCCAAAATATCAATTCTCTTTCCGCCGCTCTCGTAAAAATAGCTTACCTCTTTTAATTCCAGTTCTGCCATATTGTTCCTTTCTACTATAATCTAGTCGCCTCTACATTTTTCCAGTTCTCACTTCCGTAAGAAACCCATCTTTTACCAAATATACTTTATCAAATTTTTCCAGTTTATCATAATGATGTGTAATAAAAATCACAGATTTTTCCGGCATTTCTTCTGTTATAATTTTATAAAGATATTCATTGGCTTCTACATCAAATCCACTGGACGCTTCATCAAAAAGCATAACCGGCGCATCTTTCAATAGTGCCCGTGCAACCACAAGCTTTTGTCTTTCTCCTCCTGAAAGAAATGCTCCATCATCTCCTATTTGTGTTTTTTCTTTTTCTGGAAAACGTTGCAAGTATTTTTTCACGCCACTTTTCCTTAGTACCTCATTCAGTTTTTGTCTGTCTGCTTTCCCCTCCAAATCTATATTCTGCACAATGTCCCCCAAAAACAACGCTGATTTCTGACTCACAACAGAAAAAAGGCTTCGGTATTCTGATAATTTTAGCACTTTTATATTTTCACCATTACATAAAATTTCTCCTTCTTCCGGTTCATAAAATCGTAATAGTAATTCCAAAATTGTTGATTTTCCACTTCCATTTTTTCCAATAATAGCCACTTTTTCTCCCGGCTCAAGTTTAAAAGATACTTTCTTTAACACTTCCCTATCCTTTGTATACTGAAATCTCACATTTTTAAATTCTAATATTGGCGAAATCTCTTTTTCCACTCTTTTACTTCCACTTCGTTCCTCTTCCATATTCAAAAATGTATAAAGTCGTTCAGCGGACGGTTTGACACTTGCAAAATGCATACGCAGATCAATTAAACTATTTACCGGTCTTGTAACATAACTAGAATAAGAAACAAAAGCAAAAACTGAACCTATGGAAATTTTTCCCACGAACACCAAATATCCACCAACTAAATAAATAAGAATTGTTACACCCCACTCTAAAACAGCATCCCCAAAAATATTCCATGTCTCAATCATGGTTCCTTTCATTTCAACCGCTAACGATTTACAAATCTGTTTTAAAAATTCGCATTTTCTTAATTCATATAGATTCCACAATTTAATTTCTTCCACAGTATTAATTGTATCGCCAAGCCATCCTCCAAATTGTTGCTCAACTTGAATATACATTTTCATGTTTTTCTCACGCTTTTTAGCAAGACATTTTACTAACACGTATTTCACTGGAATTACTATCACTACAATGCATAACAGTTCAGGACTCAACAGCATAAGTCCAGCAAGTCCACTAATTACACGAAAAACATACGAAAAGCTCATCACTACATATCTATCTGTCATAGACGCAACCTGAGATACATCGCATTGTAACATTTGCACTATTTCCATACTATTTTTCATTTGAAAATAATGTTTTTTTAAATGCAATAATTTTCGAAATACATTGCAATACAAGTTCTTATAGAATGAATTATGTATTTCTGCAAAAGTTTTTGCCTGCACAACTTCAATCATTAAATATACCAGCACACAAACAAATAAACCGGCTACTCCATTAACAATTTGGGGCATATTTTTTTCGAGTATTCCGATGTCTGTGATCTGTTTTATCAATAATGGTTGCAGAAATACAGTTACTGTAGAAACAATAGTGCTTATACTCAAAATACCTATTTCTTTTTTATATTTGAGTAACTCTTTTAAAAAATATAAACATTTATTATTCTCTATTATTTTCTTCATTGTTCACAAATATAATATTTTTAATCCTTTAAGCAAACACTGATTCCTATTAGTCCAACCATACACACCCCAAGAAATATGTCCATCCAGACTATTTTCCCACTTTGCTTTTCTCCACTCGAAGGAGCCTTAAAAAATACTTTTTCAAAGCCTGTATCATTTTTATCAAAATATTTTTGTCCTATAACCTCTTCTTTCGTTTCATTCTCCTTCTTCTCAAGCCAATACTGGATCGAAATTTCCTGCATTTCTTCACCACCATATTCGGCTCTTTGATTATCTTTTGCAAGTTCTTCCGCTATTTTTCCGCCAAAAATCTTCATCGCACTATCTTGACTTTCTTCATAGGGTTTTCCAGCTCCCAAAAATAAAAATTGTCCTACTTTCTCCACGCTATCTGGAATCCGTATTTTTGACAAAGAAGAGCAATACATAAAGGCATTATCACCAATGCTCTCTAAACCATCATAAAAATAAATCTGTGTGATTCTAGTTCCCTGAAATGCGCTTTTTCCTACCTTTTTTAGTGTTTTTGGCATTACAATGCTGATAAACCCAGCAGTTGTATCACTGTACTGACCATCTTCCGCAAAGGCAGATTCCCCGATTTCAACAATGCCTTCGGATATCTGCACTGCCCGAAGATCCGTTTTTCTCAAAAAGCAGGAATCTCCGATTCTCGTCACTTCTTTCCCACCTACTTCTTTCGGTGTGACAATCACGCTTTCCGTCCCGATATAGTTTCGTAAAGTTACAGTTTCATCTTCTTCCACGCTATACTGGTAATCTCCCTCTTGGAGCCAGTCTGCCTGTAGCGAAACCTGTGTCGTTCCAGATTCCACTGCAAAAACGTCTTCCCGCCATACCAGCACCAGAACCATCGCTACGATCATTATCATTCTTTTTTTCTTCATGAACACCTACTTTCTGTCCAGCAATATAGATGCCGGGCTTTCTCTAGTTATTTTGCCGACTTGCAGAATTAATATCAAAAGGAAAAGATCTAAAATACCAAGAATCATCCCCGTCATGATTTTCCAGTTCCACTCAATGGACAAATCCGTATCAACAGTTACTCCCGTTGATTCATACGCAGCTATTTCGCTTGTCGGGAGCGCGTTTTTAATATTTCCCGACAGATCTTCATTTTCCTGCTCCACTTTCTCAGCCTGATTCGAAATCATCCGATCTGCGAAATACTCTGCTGTTGGTGTCGCACACAGCGCCGCAAAAACCAGGGCAATCAAAACCGGAACCAAATTCTCCAAAACGAACTGTCCTAAAATCCTTTTTCTGTGTTCCCCCATCGAAAGTAAAATTCCAATCTCACGTTTTCGCCCTTTGACTGACAGGCTGGTCAGAATGCCGAACAGTAAAATTCCGGCAGTCACAAATCCTACGATCATATATCCTATCAGACGATTCAATTTTTCAACAGGTTTCGCAACCATCTCATACCATTCCTTGTTTCGAATCAACTGATAGGACCATTCTCCAGATTCCAAATCCTGCTGTGATATTACCATTGGCTTTACGCTGGAACGTATTCCATTTTCATCGGTCTGTACAACATCATCCACACTTCCTATTTTTATTTTGTTTTTTGTTTCTTCTATGAATGGTTCAACTGATTTTGTATCTTTCAAATAGACCGTAACTGTATTAAATCCCACATTTTGAATTTTTAATGCTTTCATAGAATACTCGCAGAAAATATCCAGTGGAATAAAAATTAAATTATTGTGCCAGTCATTCACAACGGAATCGGACTGATAAACCTCTGGAGTTCTGTAAATGCCTCGAATTTTGAAACTAATTTCTTCCGGGGCACTTACTTTATAGTATTCGATCGTTCCCTGCTCCATTTTATATTTAACAGTATCGCCCACATGGAGATGATTTTTTTCGGCGTATTTTTCTCCTACCACAGCTTCGTATTTGCCCCGTTCTCCGTAGCTCAGTCCGCTTCCTTCCACAATCCTGTAACCCTTTGCCAGAAAATAGGTATCGTATGCGCAGTCCAGTGTTCCAACAGCCGTCATCGTATACATGCCTGAATCTTTCAGATAACCTTTTAGGCGCTGTTGTGTCTCCTCGCTGATATATGTTTCCGTATCCACCGGATCAAGCCAATATGTTCCCGCTTCCATGGTGTACCCCTGAACATAATTGCTGTCAATGAACTTTTCTACGATTGCGGACGGGATCGCATATACAGTACATGATTTTCCAGCTTCTCCCTCGGCCGGCCCGCGCAGAGTAATAGAGTTGGCCAATGTTTCCTGTGCTCTTTTCACTTTATTTCCACTTGCAATTCCAATCATCAGCATAGAAAATATCGCCAGGAAAAGTACTAAAAACAGTATGATATACATCAATGTTTTCGCAGGAGTACTTCTTAATTTTCTGCTTGCTCTTTTCAACATATTCTTTCTTCCCCCTATATATTTCAAAATGCGACAAGCTTATGTTTAATTTTCAAGTGTCCAAATAATCCTATCGCTCAATTTTTCTATTTGAGAATCACTTTTAATATCAACAACTGATATTTTTTTCAAATGCTCAAAATCCCTTTCCTTGTCAATTAATTTTAAAAAACACATCTTTTTTTGTTCAAAACTCGCATCCATATCAATTGCAAATTCTGATATTCCAATATCATTAATTGTAATATCATATCTTTTTTGAACCTCATCTTTAACATGACTAATAAACGCTTCTTCATAGCGCATATATGGTAGCATCAAAACACTATAATCTGGTTCTATTGCACACATAAACAATTGTGTAGTAATGCCAAAATCATTAGAATATTGTGGATTAAACGAGAGACATGCTCCTGGTATCCCAACAATTACAATATCATAATCTTGTTCTAACCGCTTTACAGCCGCATTTATATTTATAATTATCTCTTCATTCCTATTTTTCCCATTTAAATATTTCTTTTCAAAGCAAAATGTATCTTTCCCAATTAATCCATTTAATCCAGAAACAATTGCTGCAACTTTATATCCTTTTTGTTTCAAACATTTTTGCAGTTCTAATTCCATTTTCAATTTTCCACTATTTTGTGTCAAACCCAAAACGCAAATAACCGGAATATTTATCTTTCTTACTCTTAAATCGTCACACTTTTTTTGAATTTTTAATTTTTTAGCAACAACGACATTTTCATAATGCTGATCTATCTCTAAACTGTTCCTGATATTATTAATAGAAACTATCGTTATGGATTTCTGCTTTGCTGTTTTCACCACGCTCTTTATATATTCAGGCGATGCATCGTGCCAACTTTCAAGAAGAATTAACACTTCACATTCTTTTATAATATTACCTATTCCCTCCTCTATTATTATCTCACTACCATCACAACGTTGAATTTTTTTCCCGCAAAGTCCCCATGCTTTTATTGAAGCAATATGCATAATTTCACCATATCTACATTCATGTATGTTCTCAAATAGTGTTATACTTTCTTGATCTACCGGAAATATACCTACTCTTTTTAACATTTTCATTCATACTCCTCAAATTTATAACCAAGTTCTTTTAAAGTACAGTAATTTTTCATTGCCTCTTCAAATCCCCCTCTAACCTTCCAGCAATGTTTTTCTATTTCTTTATTTGAAATATTTTTAGTGTCATCTGCACATGCTATACAAATTGTGCAATGTTGATATGCCCAACAATCCTTACACCGGTCTTGCGAATATCGTTCTATATTTAGCAAATTTAACACTTTGTTTTTATCTATTCCTTTTTTTATATCACCTATTTTGGAAACTTCTGATATTTCACTCACTCGCTCACACGGATATATATTTCCTTCTGCTGTTACAAAAATTTTTTTCGCGCCTGGAATACAGGGACCACTATGATGATTTACCTTTGAAATCTCTTCTTGCATTTTTTCCTCATGTTGTTTAATTTCTCTCATTTCATTATCAAATTCTTCTTTTACTGCTCTAGCCACAAATTTTTCATTAATTCGTTTTAATTTTGAAAGAAAACATTTAAAATATTCATATTCCTGTTCTTCAACAAATTCTCCGCTAAATTCACATTGTTTATCCGTATAATTATCATTCAAAACAGATATTCTACTCAAATTTTTCGAAATCAGCCTATCTTTATCCAAAAACTCATATATTGTTCTTAACTCATTTTGGGGATCTAACACTGTGTTGAAAGACACATTTTTTTTATAATATTTTCTGTCCATACTATATATCATTTTCATGCTATCTCTCAATTTTTCAAATGATCCTCTATTACTTCCTGCAAATATTCTATTTTTATCGTGCACTTCTTTAGGCCCATCCAAACTAAACATAATTTGTATATTATTTTTAATAAAATACTGAACAATTTCTGGTGTAAACAACGTTCCATTAGTGGTCAAATTAAAATGTACCGTTCTTTGGCAATATTCTCTCTTCACATACTCAACTACTTCTTTTATCAATCTGAACATTAATAATGGCTCTCCGCCATAAAATGATATATATATGTCTTCGCTAGACATCGAATGCCCATACAAATAATCTACTGCTTCTTTTGCAGTTTCCCAGCTCATTTCTTTTTGACTATGATTTCTATTTTTATAATCACCAGAATAAACACAATAACTGCAACGCAAATTACATTTTTGTGTCACTTGCAAAACTAACTGATTCATTCTATTTTCTAAATAAGATTCTAAAAAGTCCGTAGCAAAATGTTTTACCTCTTCTACCCGCGTTCTTTTCAAATATCCTTCATTTATTAGCTTTTCTATTTCTCTTTCCGCTTTTTCATCCCAAATATTGTTTTCCAAAAAATTATATGTTTCGAAAGACACCTGAATAATTTTATCAGTATTCACATCATATACATAATATTCTTTTGCAGTTTTGAAACAATGAATAAATGGTTTATGCATGTTCTTTTCCTCTTGTTTTATATGCTATTTCTTTGTTAATCAATTTTATTATGTCATCAAATGTATCAAATTTTCCAGCCACAATATCTTTTTCCTTAAAATGAATATCAAATTCTTTTTCTAACTCCACATATACATTTATCAAATCTCTTGCGCTGAATTTTAGATCATTTCCTAAAAGCTTTTGATTTTTCCAGTCTTTTTTCTGTTCTAAATTTCTATATTTCTTTAATATATCTTTCACTTTTTCTTCTATCATTTCTATTCTCTTTCATCAAATCTACTATTGTCAGCATTTTTACTCTACAACAAACATATCAACATTTTAACAAACGCTATTTCAAAGGATCTATAATACTTCTAGCCATATTCTTAAACGATTTTTTATAATGCTTAAATCAACTTTTAAACTTATCCTCTAATTAAAATGAGGACTAGAGGACTACCACTAATTAACACTGTAGCAGCCCTCATCTTTCTTACATTTTAGTGATTAGCATTAGATCCAAATACACTTGTGTATAACTGATTCTGCGCCTGAGCTTTCTGAACATAGGCAGACCCACACGTAGAAAAGCATGTGCATGAACACGGTCCATTTGCATAAACACTCACATTATTTCTTCCCTTATGTTCTTTCTTTTTAAGCGTTTTCTTCATTTGAATACCTCCCTTCGAGCATAATTTTATTACCCATTGCGATCGCAAAAGTAATCCAGTAAATTTTAGTCGTCTAAAAGTTGCATTATTATCCATTTATATGCGTTATAACAATTTTCAAACTGCATTTGCTCCATCCTTGTTTTCACATTCCATCCTTTTTTATCAAAAACCTCAAAATCTATCAAACTATTACTTTCAAATATATTTTTATCCGTTTGAATAATAAGCACATCTGGATTGTATATTGTATTTACTGCCATTATTAACGTCTCTGTCACATTCCCATGCGTATAAAATTCTAATGGAATTTCTGCCACGCAAGACTCTTTTAGGTTCTTTTCTGATGTTAATACTATACACTCATAGTCTTCCTTCCCAAAACACTCATATAACAACTTTGCCCCAATAACAGTACGTGTTAAAATTATCGGAATTGACCACGCTTTATTATTCACAATCCCATTCCATTCCAATTCTTTTTCATAGATACATTTGTTTATATGATTCATAATAAATTTTTTTGCATCTTGGTATGAACCTTTTTTATTTTTCCTTAAATAACATATCAAAAGCACAGTAATAATCGGAGCTGCAAAACTATTTGATTTGTATTCTTTCCCAACAATCTTCTTTAAAACGTCATCAAAATTTAACTGTATCGAATTCATTTCCGAAAAAGGAAATGATTTAGACACCGAAATTTCTTTTTCCTGCAATTTAGCAATATAATTTCTTACCCCGAAAACCCCATCAAAGCATGCCGGCCATGTAGGAAAGTTTGTATTTGATAGCGCTGCACATAATATCATTTTATTAGAAACCATTTGTTTTATAATATTTTCTATCTTTTTTGCATCTATATAATTTGTTGTTCCAACACTCATATGCACAAGTTTTATCTTTTCTTTTAAGCACCATTCTAACGCCGCTTTGAATGAATCAATGCTACCTCTTTCCCCTGTTTCCATAATTTTTATAGAGATAAATTCTACCTCTGGGCAAAAATATTTGATGATACTATAACACTTATCGCCATGTGTTAGTTTATATCTCTTTCTAAACAGATTATCTTTTTTTTCAGAATTGCACAAAACAACTTTTTTATTCTCATCAACATAGTATTCATTCTCACTCAGAAACAGCCCCCCTGCTGTCCCGTCATCTATAATTACATATTTTCCATCGTTTTTTTTATTTTTCATATGCAAATAGTCTTGTTCAGCTTTTCTTTTTCGTCTACATACTTACATTATATCTATATTTCTTCTTTTTTCAATGTGCTTTTTGTACATATTTTCAGTTTTTATTCATTATAAATTCACATAAATATTTTTTTCACAAAAACATGTAATTTTTTTTATATAAATACGTATATTTATAGATATTTCTTTTCATATCAGTTCAACCCCCATATTTTCCACAACTCTCAACTTTTTCCACTAATATCCTATTTGTTCTTTCATTTCCATTCTTATCCCCTTCTATCTAGCAGATTCTTCCGCTCTCAACTTCAGAGAAAAAGCGGTCGGCGTGTGGGCGGCGGATGCGGTGGGAGGGGAGAAACGTGCCGGGGCGCGGGGCATTGATTTGGGTGGGAGCGGAACCTGACGCGGACGGGACGGAACGGGGGAGATGAAATCCGGCTCACAAAGCCGGATTTCAAGAGACACTGAGTCGGGAAAACATCAGTTTTCCTGACGAATTGTCTCGGTGCTCCCCCGTTCCGTCCCATCCACGCCAAGGTCTCCGCCCCACCCAAATCACAGCCCCGCACCCCGGCACGTTTCTCCCCTCCCACCGCATCCGCCGCCCACACGACGCCCGCTTTTCCTCGTCCCCCCTCCCACCAAAAAACGGCCCCACAAGGAACCGTTTTTTCTCATCTTATAATACATTCTTCAACAGCATCAGCACCGGATTATTCTCCCGAATCCATGCCAGCGCCATATCGCCCTGGATCTGCTTCATGCATACATTCCCCCAGTGTGTCGCCTGAAAGCAGTACACCACCGCAAAGAAAATCCAGATCCACAGCACCGCACGCACGACACCAAGTCCTGCTCCTCCCATGCGGTTCAAAAAGCTGATCCCCGGAATTTCCGCGATCAGTTCCACAATTTTCACCGCAATCGTCACCAAGGCAACGGCCAGCACCAGGGTCAGAAAGAAAGCGATTCCTTTCATAATCTTTTCGGATACTGCTTTCGCCGCATAGGATGCCAGACTGTGCAACTGTTCCTCCTGGTACTCCTGCACCGCGCCGCTTCCGAGAATCTGGTTCACCAGCTCCTCCGGCACGCCCATGCTCTCCAGCCATTTCTTCTGCACATCCTGGTTTTCCCCCGACAGAAATTCATTGTTTTCAAATGTCTCTAAACATTTCTTCTCCACATACTGCGGCAGCTCCGTTCGCTCATTCAGCACATCCGTCACATACGGATTCATCCAGATCGCCAGTCCTGTCACCAGAATCAGGGACACCATGGACAGCACTGTCCGGACCAGCCCCTTTCGATATCCAGCCAGCGCGGAAAGAATGCACACCGCAAGTAATACGTATCTCAGCCAATTCATGTTTTTCTTCTCCTATTTCAGCCGGATCATCGAAACGCCGTCCTCCTCCGCGAGCAGATACCGGTTCTGCCCCATGCCGAGGATCTCGTGAATCTGTGTTTCGCTGACCACGCCGCTGTACTTCTTTCTTCCATTTAAGGTATATACACACAGCTCCTGCCGGTTCGTCAGCAGAATCTGTTTTTCTTCTATCTGAAGGTTCTGGTAATAGAAATCCAGATTTTCATCCGCAAGCTGCTTTCCTTTCAGATTGTAGATTTTCATCCGGTAAGGATGATCGTCGCTCTCCCCGCGCAGAATCAGAACCACGCGGTCGTCCGCATACGCGCAACTTAAAATTTCTCCATCTTCCGATACGCTCACCGTTTCCTTCGGCTTGTTTGTTCCTTCATAAACGCGGAAGCCGTTGTCAAAGAAGGCAACCCATGAGGATGTTCCCGCGGTTTCGATCTGCGGGCACAGCATATCGGTGTAGCTCGATGAGCTTGCAAGATTGTCCACCAGATCCTCGCCCCTGCTTCCGAAATTGTAGAAAGCGACCTGTGATTTCATCTTGCCGCCGTCTTCGTAAGCGTAGGAAACCGCCATCCAGAGTCCGTCCGCGGAAAGTGAGAGATCCATCGGATAGCCCGGGCTGTCCATGTTCGGGTGAGAGGAGGCGATCTCCGTTCCATCGGTATTATAGTATTTGATCCAGCTCTCCCCGTTGTTTTCCAGAATCGCCGCAACGACGCCCTGGCCTGCAACGGATGCTTTCACGATCGGATACGACGCGGTAATTTCGCCGGCCTTTCCATCGGCATCGTATACAACAATTTTGGTTCCGTTTTTATCGTAAATGGCAATTGCATCGCCGCAGGATATCATCTGCGGATTTTCCATGGTATAATGATCGCTCCAGAGGGTCTGATTTTCCCGGTCGCGCAGTTCGATGCCGTCGATACCGTAGCGCACGATCTTATTTCCGGATTTCTGAAACATATACGTATCGGTGTCCTCGGTCTCTGTTGCCTGTACTGTGTCGTATCCCTGAAAAGTACGCAGCTGAAGCCATACCCCTGTACCAATTCCGGCCGCGAGAATGGCTCCTGCAAGGATTCCAACGGTGATCCGGCGTCTGCGTTTTCTTTTTCTGTTTTCTGCTTTATACTCCTCAAGATCCCGGACTTTTGCTCCGTTCTCCTGTTCTTCTCTGTTTTTTCCGTCCATTTTCATTCCCCTTATGTTCTTTTCGGACTTATTTTCTGCCGCCCTTTCGGCCGCAGTTTGATTCCGCTCTAGTGTACCATATTTTTCTCTATTTGGGGAGGTATATTTTCTGCCCCGCATATATGAGATCTTCTACCGCGATCTGGTTCAGTTCGCAGATATCTTTCACTCTGCTCATCGTTCCGTAATATCTCTCACTGATTTTCGAGAGGCTGTCCCCCTTCTGTACGGTGTACTCCTGCCAGACCTGCGCGGCGGTTTCTGCCGTCTCACTGCCGGAAGCAGTTCCCGGGGCGGACGATGGCTCTGCTCCCGGTGCTGGATCTGTCTGCACCGTACCGGTATTGTTCTCCGCTGCACCAGTCTGCTCCCCGCCGGATGTGCTTTGCTCTCCGCTGCCTGCCGGATCCGTTCCGGATAAATTCTGCTCCTCACTTACCGCCGCGCTCCCGCTCTCATTTTCCGTTTCCAGTTCCGTTCCTGTGCTTTCCGGTGTCGAAGTATTTTCCCCTGTGTTTCCCTCTTCCGCCGCTGATGCTTCCGCTGCACTCTCCGCCGTCTGTGTCTTCTCTCCCTGTACGTTTCCCGCCACTGCTACCGTCTGCTCCTTTGTTTTCCCCGGAAACGGCAGCGCATCTCCGTATTTCTGCGTCACCGTCACAAGAAGCGCCGCAGCCGCGCATGCTGTCATCGCATAGAGGATCGGCTTTCTGTGATCGTGTTCCGGCTCCTCCCCGCTCTTCTCCTCAATCATCTTCCGAAAATCGCTGACAGCGCGGTCGGGCACGCTCTCTCCGTTTTCGATCGACCGGTTCTGATTCTGATCGATCAGATACGACTGCATCGGCTCATTCTTTTCATAATAAATGTAAAAGCCTCCCGTGCTCCGCAGGGTGCCGCCCTCGTACGTATAGAAGGTTTCCTCTTTTTCCTGTCCGTTGACGCGGAACAGCGTCTTGTCATTTCCGCCGAAGTGGTTCAGATGCGCTCGGATGATCTGTTCATTCAGATCCTCCCCGTATCCCGGAAGAGAAAGTGCCCAGCCGAGGATCTGCTGGTTTTTGAAATATTTTTCCATCACATCGTGGACCTCCGTCCATACTGCATCATCGAAGACCAGGTGATCCGGCGCCGGCTCCATCGTATGAATCGCGGCCGCGCTGCGGATAAAAAAGTAGGAAATTCCGTCCGCCCACTTAAATTCACCGAACAGCATGGCGGCACGTCCCTCTGGTGCGGAAAAATATTTTTTCAGAAAGGTTCCGACATAATCTTCCAGATAAATCCGCTCCCTGCCGTTCGTATCACCGACCTGGCGGATATTTTTCGGCAGATGAAAGTATCCCTCGTTGCCGTTCGCCTGCTCTTTGTTTTCTTTATAGACAATCTCAATCATGCTTTTCACCCCTTTTTGCCTACTTTATCACGGATGTTCCGCGAAAAAGATCGTTTTGGGGCAGGGCTGTCACGGTTTTTTCCGACTGTTTTCCCGTTTTTCTGCACCGGAGGGCATGTCATGTTTTTTTCATTGCAGGAATAGTTTATACCATATACGGTTAAACTGTGGATGATTCTTCTGAAAGGCAGGTACCGGTCATGTTTCGAAAAAAAGACGCCGAAGTTTACTACATCAATGAGCGAAGCCGCAGCGCCAGCGAAGAGCTGGCGTCGCTGTTTTCTTACTGCATTCAAAAGGACGGACGCATGTTCCGTGAACTGGTATTTCTCTGCATCGGAAGCGACCGGATCACTGGGGATTCCTTAGGACCGCTGATCGGGTACCAGCTTTCGCCGTACTGCAGCCGCATTTTTCATGTCTATGGAACGCTGGATGACCCGGTGCACGCCCTGAATCTACCGGACCGGATTTCGTACATCCATTCCCGCCACCCGGAGGCACTGCTCGTTGCGATTGATGCTTCGCTTGGTTCGCGGCGTCATCAGGGATACATCACGATCGGAAACGGGGCGATCCGGCCGGGCGCGGGGGCAGGGAAGACGCTGCCCGAGGTCGGGGATATTTTTATCACAGGCATTGTGAATGTATCGGGCAGTTTTGAACAGCTTCTTCTGCAGACAACCCGGCTTGCCACGATTTTCCATATGGCGGAATCCATCTCGCAGGGAATCCTGCTCGCCTGCCGGGAACTTGAGGCGGCCGGGACAAGCGAACTTCTGCTTTAAGAAAAACTGCAGACAGCAAAACAGGCAGAGACTGCACCATTTTCCGGTGTGGCCTCTGCCTGTTTTCTTTTGTCATTTATTTCGAAAAATCTTATTTACAGAACTCTTTTACCTGCTCGTAAACGCCCTCGCCGTCGAGTTTGTATTTTGCAAGAAGAGCGGCTGCCGGGCCGGACTCTCCGAAGACGTCCTGTACACCGATTTTTTTCACCGGAACCGGGCATTTCTCTGCCAGTGCATCGCAGACTGCGCTTCCAAGTCCTCCGATCACCGAGTGCTCTTCTACGGTTACGACTTTGCCAGTCTCTTTTGCTGCTGCAACGATCAGCTCCTCATCCAGCGGTTTGATGGTGTGGATGTTGATGATCTTGGCATCAATGCCGTCTGCGGCAAGTTTCTCTGCTGCTTCCAGAGCGGAGCTTACGCAAAGGCCTGTTGCAACGATGGTGACATCCTTGCCTTCACGGAGAACAACGCCTTTTCCGAGCTCAAATTTGTAATCCGGTCTGTCGTTGATCACCGGCACTGCCAGACGTCCGAAACGAAGGTAAACCGGTCCGTTGTATTCATAAGCTGCTTTCACGCAGGCTTTTGCCTCTACATCATCTGCCGGGTTCAGGATGACCATGCCCGGGATGGTTCTCATCAGGGCGATATCCTCGTTGCACTGATGTGTTGCGCCGTCTTCTCCTACGGAAATTCCGGCATGGGTAGCACCGATTTTTACGTTCAGATGCGGGTATCCGATGGAGTTGCGCACCTGCTCAAACGCACGGCCTGCGGCAAACATCGCGAAGGTGCTTGCGAACGGAACGATGCCTGTGGTGGAAAGACCGGCAGCGATTCCCATCATATTACATTCTGCGATACCACAGTCGATGTGGCGGTCCGGATATGCTTTTTTGAACACACCGGTCTTGGTTGCTGCTGCAAGGTCAGCGTCGAGTACGATCAGATTGTCATGCTCTGCGCCAAGCTCAACCAGTGCATTACCGTAACTTTCTCTTGTTGCGATTTTCTTTACTTCTGACATAACGCTTCACCTGCCTTTTCCAGTTCTGCCATAGCAATTGCGTACTCTTCATCGTTCGGAGCTTTTCCGTGCCAGCCTACCTGGTTCTCCATGAAGGAAACGCCTTTTCCTTTTACGGTCTTTGTGATGATGGCGGTCGGCATGCCTGTTACGGTGCGCGCCTCATCAAATGCAGCTTTCAGCTGATCGAAATCGTTGCCGTCCGCTACGTTGATTACGTGGAAGTTGAATGCCTCGAATTTTTTGTCGATCGGGTACGGGCTGTTGACATCTGCTACGTTTCCGTCGATCTGAAGTCCGTTGTTGTCTACGATCACAATGAGGTTGTCCAGATGTTTTGCTCCGGCAAACATGGCTGCCTCCCAGACCTGTCCTTCCTGGATTTCACCATCGCCAAGAAGTGTATAAACACGAAATGCTTTGTTCTGCAGTTTTGCACCGAGTGCCATTCCGACTGCTGCGGAGATTCCCTGTCCGAGGGAACCGCTTGACATATCAACGCCCGGGATATGTTTCATATCCGGATGTCCCTGCAGGTAAGAGCCAAGGTGACGAAGGGTCAGCAGGTCTTCTTTCGGGAAGTAACCTTTTTCAGCCAGTGCTGCGTAGAGTCCCGGCGCTGTGTGGCCTTTCGAAAGTACAAAACGATCGCGGTCCGGATCTTTTGGATTTTTCGGGTCCACGTTCATTTCTTCAAAATACAGATACGTGAAAATATCGGCTGCAGACAGAGATCCGCCCGGATGGCCGGCCTTTGCTGCATGAACGCCGCTGACGATCCCTTTGCGGATCTCATTGGCCGTCTTCTGAAGTTCTAACTTGTTCATGTCTTTTCTCCTTGTTTAGTTGGATCGGAATCAAAAGCTGGAAATATCGCTATTGTTCACTTCGTTCACAATACCATATTTCCAGCTTTTATGCAATCATGTTTAGGTCTTATTCGCCGAATACAGCTTTGTAGTCAGCCTGGAATTTTGCAATTCCGGCGTCGGTCAGCGGATGTTTGGTCATCTGTACGATTACGTTGTATGGAACAGTTGCAATGTCTGCACCAGCCAGTGCGCAGTCGGTTACGTGGATCGGGTTGCGGACGCTTGCTGCGATGATCTCGGTGTCGATGCCGGCTACGTCGAAGATCTCAACGATTTCACGGATCAGATCAACGCCGCGGGTGCTGATGTCATCGAGTCTTCCAAGGAATGGGGAAACATAAGTTGCACCTGCTCTTGCAGCCAGAAGTGCCTGGTTTGCGGAGAAGATCAGGGTTACGTTTGTCTTGATGCCCTCTGCGCTCAGAACTTTAACAGCTTTGAGTCCTTCTACGGTCATCGGGATTTTAACAACCATGTTTGGATGGATGGCTGCGATCTCACGGCCTTCTTTGATCATGCCTTCTGCATCTGTTGTGGTAGCTTTTACCTCGCCGCTGATCGGTCCGTCTACGATCTCGGTGATCTCTTTGATGACCTCTTTGAAGTCACGTCCTTCTTTTGCGATCAGGGACGGGTTGGTGGTAACGCCGCAGATAACGCCCATGTCGTTTGCTTTTTTAATGTCCTCTACTTTTGCTGTGTCGATGAAAAATCTCATGTTGTTTTTCCTCCCATATTCATACTTTCGTACGGTTTCGGGGCCTGTTGTTTTCCGCAGAACGGCTCCGTTTCTCTGTTATCTCCAGTATAGATATGTTTGGTTTTTCCGTCAAGTCGGCCTCATTTTTATTAATTAATTTTATTATTTATAAATACTATTTCATAAATAACTCTGGCGGATTTTTTCTCATTTTTTCCGGTTTTTCCTTTTCTTTGTGTTTTCCCGGTTTGCGCCGGAGCTGTTTTATTCAAAATTATTAATAATAACTTCAGCCGTCCTATTTATTTTTTAATTTTTCGGTTCTTGCATACGAAGTGCTGCGCCGCACGATCAGTTTCGGCTCATACTCGACATGATACGTGCTTAAGGGTTCATTGCCGTCCTGGCTTTCCCGAAGAGACTGGATTTTCCGCAGGATGATATCGCACGCATCGCGGCCCTTCAATGGCACATAGTGGTCGATCGTCGTCAGGGAAATCGAGCGGAAGCTGGAATAGACAGTGTTGTCACATCCCACTACGGAAATATCCGCCGGAATGCGCAGTTTGCTCTCGAGCACGGCGTCCATGATCCCGAACGCGATCATATCATTCATGCCGACGATTGCCGTAAGGTTCTTGTCCTCCCGCAGCAGTTCCTTCGTCAGATAATAGCCCATCTTGTACTCAGAATCCATACTCGGGATCACCTCGTCGAGGTCCTCATCCGCCGATTTGACGATCACGCCGTCGCCGTATCCTGCCTCCTCAAACTCGCGCACAAAGCCCTCCACGCGTTTCAGGCGCTGGCCCTGTTTGGAAGTCAGCGGAGGTGAAACAAACGCCACATGCCGGTGTCCCAGTTCCAGCAGGTGGCGTGCCATCAGCCTGCCGGGTTTTGCATTGTTCAGCTCAACCGCATCAATTTCCAGCAGCTCTTCCCGGTTGTTGATGATGACAAGCGGAATCTCCGCGGCCAGCTCCTCCACTTTTTCCTTGCAGCTTCTGCTCGGATTGCAGGTGTAGATAATGCCGCGCGGGCGCACACTCTTCATCATCCGAAGATAATTCTCTTCGATTTTCAGGTCCCTCTGCGTATTGCAGACAAAGACCCCGTAATTCTTCTCTTTTGCAACTTCTTCGATGCCGTGCAGCAGCATCACATAGTAAGGATTCGTCAGCGTCGGACAGAAGACGACGATCAGCTTGTTGCCGTTCGACTCTCTTCTCATCTTCCGCCGCGGAATCTGGTAGCCCAGCTCTTTTGCCGCCGCCTCCACTTTTTCTACTGTTTCCCGCGAGAACGAAACGTTTTCCCGCCGGTTCAGGATCATGGAGACCGTCGCCTGGGATACGCCTGAGGCTGCTGCGACATCACTGGATGTCACTTTTTTTCTGCCCATAATTACAGCTCCGTTCTGCCCTCTAACGCACGCAGAAGGGTGACTTCGTCAATATTTTCCAGATCGCCGCCCACCGGAACGCCGCTTGCAATCCGCGTCACCTTGATTCCGGTCGGCTTGATCAGCTTGCTGATGTACATGGCCGTTGTCTCGCCCTCCAGGCTGGAGTTCGTGGCAACGATAACCTCCGAGACATCGCCCTGGAGACGCTGCATCAGCTCTTTCAACCGGATGTCGTCCGGCCCGATTCCCAGCATTGGGGAGATTGCCCCGTGCAGGACGTGGTAAACACCGTCGTATTTTCCGGTTTTCTCGTACGCCGCAAGGTCCTGCGTCGTCTCCACCACCATGATCACGCTGTGATCGCGCTTGACATTGGCACAGATCGGGCACAGTTCTTTGTCGGTCAGCGTCTGGCAGCACTTGCAGTACTGAACGTGGGATTTTGCTTCTGTGATCGAATCGGCCAGCCGTTTTGCCTGGTCGGCCGGCATATTCATGATATGAAATGCCAGCCTCTGTGCGGTTTTCACACCGATTCCAGGCAGATGGGACAGCTGCTCGATCAACTGATTGATGTATCCGCTGTAGTAATCCATCAGAACGGGAATCCTCCGCCCATGCTGCCAAGTCCGCCGGCGAGTTTGCCCATAGCTTTGGCTGCCTCGTCCTCAACTTTGCGCAGTGCTTCGTTGGTTGCTGCCATGATCAGATCCTCGAGCATTTCTACGTCGTCCGGATCTACGGCATCTTCGCTGATTTTAACTTTGGTTACTTCTTTTTTACCGGAAATGGTTACTTCTACGGCTCCGCCGCCTGCTGTCGCAGTGAACTCTTTCTCCTCGAGCGCTTTCTGGTTCTCTTCCATCTGCTTCTGCATTTTCTGAGCCTGCTTCATCAGATTGTTCATGTTGCCCGGCATTCCTCCCGGGAATCCTCCTCTTTTTGCCATGGGTAATATCCTCCTGAAAAATTTGTTTTTAATCTATTCTTCCCCGTCGTCGAAGTCGCTCTCGTCGTCCTCCTCGACCGGGATTCCATGAATCGCCTGCGTCAGTGCATCATCCACGGAAATCGTGGAGAGCGCGGCGTTTGCATGCTGGTCTGCTAAAATGAGCTGGACCTCTACGGTTTTTCCAGTCATCTGTTCAATAATGGTGCGGATCTCATCGGCTGCCTCCGGCCGCTCAACGTAGATGGATGCGAGCTGGTCTGCAAACTCAACAAACAGTTTGGCGTCGCCCGTCTCGCTGTTGTATTTCGGAACGGCGCCCTGCAGAAACTGGCGGAACATGCCGCTTGTCTGGCCGACAATTGCCTTCCAGGACGCGCTGATGCGCTGTAAATCCGCCGGTGCGGCTTTCACTGGTGCCGGTGCACTCTGCGGTGTTTCTGCCGCCGCATAGCCGTCTCCGGCCGCTCCGGAGCCTCCTGCACTGCCGTTTCCTGCTCCCGGTGCATTTGTCACCATCATCGGGATTCCGCGCTCCATTTTTTCTTCGAGAATCCTAAGACGCTCCAGCACGGATTCGAGGTTCTGCTCCATCTGCGGTTTGCAGAGTTTGACGAGCGCCACCTCAACGAGCACGCGCTTCTGCGCCGCATAGCGGAGCTGGCCGGAGAGCTCGGATAAAACGCGGATATAGTGGATCAGCGTCTCATCGTCTACCATCGTGCTCTCTTCTTTTAAGAGCTTCAGGTTTTCTGTAGAGACGTCGAGCAGTTCTTCGGTTTCATCTGCGCTTTTTACCAACAGCAGATTCCGCAGATACCACGTAAAGTCGGTAACGAACTGTCCCAGCTCTTTTCCGCGGTTTAAAAGGGTTTCCAGCGTGCGGATGCTTCCCGTTACATCCCCGGCGAGGATCGTACGGAGCATCTGGCTGAAGATTTCGGTATCAACAGTTCCGAGAACCTCAAGGACTTTATCGTACGTCAGCTTCTGCCCGAGGTAGAAGGCGATGCACTGGTCCAGGAGGCTTAACGCGTCTCGCATGGAGCCGTCGCCCGCCTTTGCGACGTAGCGGATGGCTTTTTCTTCGACGTCCACGCCCTCTTTTTCCATCAGTTCACTAAGACGCGCCGCGATGGTATCGATCGTGATGCGGCGGAAATCGTACCGCTGGCATCTGGAAAGGATCGTCACCGGGATTTTGTTTGCCTCTGTGGTCGCCAGGATGAAGATGACATAGGACGGCGGCTCCTCCAGGGTTTTTAAGAGTGCATTGAACGCTCCGGTAGAAAGCATATGCACCTCGTCGATGATATAGACTTTATACCGTCCCTGTGTCGGCCGGTAGGCTACCTCCTCACGGATTTCACGGATGTTGTCGACACCGTTGTTCGATGCCGCGTCGATCTCGATGACGTTCGTGGAAACGCCCGCCAGAATCGCCTTACACGTCGGACATTCGTTGCACGGGCTTCCGTCCACGGGATGTTCGCAGTTGACCGAGCGGGCGAGAATCTTGGCGATCGTCGTTTTTCCTGTTCCGCGGGTTCCGCAGAACAGGTACGCATGACCGATGCGGTCCGCGCGGATCTGATTTTTTAATGTTGTTACAATGTGATCCTGTCCTTTTACATCCTCAAAGGTGGAAGGACGGAATTTTCGGTACAGAGCAGTATAGCTCATAAAATTTTTCTCCTTTTATTGCATCGGCATGGAAGCCTGCCGCCGGCAGTTTCTTTTGGACAGCAGTGCAACAGAAGAACGGAGACCTTGTTCTTCTTGCTTTAAGGCCTCCGTTCTTTTTCCTTGCCTTTTTCGGGAACGCATCAATCGCCGAAGCTGATTCCCATCCGTTTTGCCTGCAGGACTTCCTGTGCATTCGGATCTACGGTCTTTAATTTTCCGGCGCACTCGCCCAGCGGAATTTTCTTTACTTTTCCGTTGACCATTCCGACCATGTAGCCGTACTGTTTGTCCAGAATAAGCTGTGCTGCCTCGGATCCGAGTCTTGTGGAAAGGACACGGTCATACGGACACGGGCTGCCGCCTCGCTGCATGTGGCCCGGTACGGTGACGCGGATTTCCATGCCTGTCTTTGCCTCGATTTCTTCTGCGATCTTGTAGGATACGGACGGGTATTTCTTTGCGATTTCTTCCTGACGTTTTTTCAGCTCTTTCTTCGGAAGTGCTGCGTCTTCTTTTGCAATTGCACCCTCGGCAACGGCAAGAATGGTGAATCCGCTTCCGCGCTCTTTTCGTCTGTTGATGGCCTCGCATACTTTTTCAATATCGTATGGAATTTCCGGAATCAGGATAACGTCTGCGCCGCTTGCGATTCCGGCGTACAGCGTCAGCCAGCCTACTTTATGACCCATAACCTCTACGATAAAAACTCTCTGGTGAGAGGAGGCTGTTGTATGGATGCAGTCGATCGCATCGGATGCAATATTGACGGCACTGTAGAAACCGAAGGTCATATCCGTTCCGTAGATATCATTATCGATGGTTTTCGGAAGATGGATAATATTCAGTCCTTCCTCTCTCAAGAGGTTTGCTGTTTTCTGGGTTCCGTTTCCGCCAAGAATGACAAGGCAGTCCAGAAGGAGCTTGTGGTAGGTATGCTTCATTGCTTCCACTTTGTCCAGACCGTTTGCATCCGGGGTACGCATCAGCTTAAACGGCTGACGTGAGGTTCCGAGAATAGTTCCTCCCTGTGTTAATATACCGGAAAAATCTTTTGCACTGAGCATGCGGTAATCGCTGTAGATGAGGCCTTTATAGCCGTTCATGAATCCGTATACTTCGAGATCTTTTACATTGTTTGCAAGGCCTTTTACGACTCCGCGCATGGTCGCATTTAATGCCTGGCAGTCTCCGCCGCTTGTTAACAGACCAATTCTTAACATATGACTTTTCCCATCCTGTTCTTTATTAGATTTTCACGACTGCTTCTTGTTTCTTGGCAGTATTATGGAATGTTTACATTATACCCTATTTTTTTCGTTCTCACAATAGTTCGGGGGAAGAAAGCGCGGGAGTTTCTATTTTTTGTACGAAAAAAGGAAGTCTGGGGTTCAGGCTTCCTTGGATTTTCTTTTTTATGCGCGCCGCACTTCGAACTCTCACCACGAACGTTACTCCTACAGCCTACTCGGCCCAGGCACCCTCACGGCACACAGGAGGTTCCACTTAGTGCTGCTGCATTCCTGCCCTGACACGGTTCATGGAGTCCTGTTGCGTAAGACCCAGACGTCAACGTCACTTATAGAAGGCAGCTTCGCAATGAAAAAGCCCTCGGATTGGCATCACCCCCGCTGTAGCGGATTGCGGGTACAGGGCACCGCTATCTCCCCGGCTGCGCATTGTTTAGTATACGGGATTTCGGAGGGGATGTCAAGGAATTTGTGAATTGAAATATTGGTATAGCACGAGTATAATTTATAGTAAGGCCAGAAAATAACGCAAAAATTCAGTACCGCAGAGTGTGAACGACTGCTTTTTTCATTATTTTCAAGATTTGCTATCGATAATTTTTTGAAAATGATACATTTTTTTCTTATAGAAGGAGGATGGACGAATGATACGAGTTACGGTCTGGAATGAGTTTCAGCAGGAGCGAACGCAGGAGAAAGTGAAAGAGATTTATCCGGACGGGATTCACACCTGTATTGCAAAGTTTCTGAGACAAGAGGAGGAGCTTTCGGTTCGGACGGCTGTGTTTGACGAGAAGGAGCATGGGCTGACGGAAGAAGTGCTGGCAAATACCGATGTGCTGGTGTTCTGGAATCATATGCTGCAGGAGGAGTTCTCGGACGATGTGGCCGAGCGGGTTCGGCGTCATGTGCTAGCCGGAATGGGGCTGGTAGTTCTGCATTCAGGGCATTATTCCAAGATTATGCGGAAGCTTCTCGGAACAAGTATGACGCTTCGGTGGCGGCATGGGGATCGTGAGAGACTGTTCTGTACGTGTCCGACCCATCCGATCGCGCAGGGAATTCCGGCATGGGTGGATATTCCGGAGGAAGAGATGTACGGGGAGTTTTTTGATATTCCCAAACCGGATGATGTGGTATTTACGGGATGGTTTGCAGGCGGTGAGGTGTTCCGCAGCGGATGCACCTTTACACGTGGGCTGGGCAAAATTTTCTATTTTCAGCCAGGACACGAGGAATACCCCATTTACCATATGCCGGTGATTCAGAAGATTATCAAAAATGGGGTGCGCTGGTGCGTTCCTGTAGTACGAAGACCGGCACCACTGGATAATGCATGGGTGAATCCATCTACGGAGGAAGTGTATCTTTCTTCACACCAAAAATAGCAGCTGCAGTTTACCGATATCTGTATCCCGTTTGATTTTTTCAAAACAGGGGTCTGATTTCACGATCAAAAATGTTCTGCAATACGCGGATGGAATCTGTGTACACATTGCATAAATCAGGAGGAAATGTTATATGAGAAAGCTTTCCGTTTTTTACGAACACATTCTACAGGCGTGTGAGCAGTCCGGTAAGACGATTCCGGAAGTGCTCGCGTTCTGCAGGGAGCAGGGAATTTCGGCTGTTGAGATGAACTACAGTCTGTTTGCATCAGAAAGAGAGGTCATTGCCCCGATGCTTTCCGATGCGGGGCTGGTGATCAGCTGTATGCATGAAACCTTTGATTTTTCCCATGATACGGATCTTGGCAGAGCACAGCAGATGCTCGATACTGCGGCATCGCAGCAGGTTTCGCGTGTCCTGTTTGTTGCAGGCGCGCTTGAAACTGCCGAAGCGGCAGAGCTTGCAGCCTGCAGCAGCACCTATGAGGCAACGAGTACTTTTATGGCCGAAAACAAATCGATTCAAAATATGGTACATGCGCTTTCCTCACTCGCCGAATATGCGGCTTTACGTGGCGTTTCGATTACCTTAGAGGACTTTGACGGTTTTTTACAGCCGTTTGCACGCACATATCCGCTGCTCTGGTTTATGGAGCACGTGCCGGGGCTGCGGTATACGCTTGATATCGGAAATTTTGCTTTCAGTGATGAGGATGTTTCGTATGCTGCCTGGCTTCTGAAGGATTATATTGTCCATGTTCACTGTAAGGATCGTGCCGAAAGTCCGCTCGTTCACGGACGTTTCTGCCGCGGCCTTGGCCAGACACCGGCCGGAACGGGATATCTGCCGATGGCAAAGCTTCTTACAGATTTAGAAGCGTGCGATTACGATGGTTATCTCGCCATCGAGCATTTCGATGCGCCGGATCAGTTATCGTTCATCGAACAGTCCGCAGCGTTTCTGCGCCAGTGGGTTTCCGAATAATTCCGCCTCTTTCATAAGCGCTCTGATTTTCGGAAAATTTCGTATTTCCGGGGAGAAATTCAGCAAGGAAAATATGTCGAAAGAATTCTTTACTATCTTTGGTTTTTTCGTATCTTTTCCTTGCTTTCCAGGGAAAACATGGTAAACTAAATTTGAAGCTTTTTGAGAAGGCATGATTCGAAAAGCAAATCTAAAACAAGAGGGTTTTAAAGTAATGGGAGAAATTATTATTCCGCAGGGTTACAAATCTGCATTAAACCTCCACGATACACAGGTGGCGATTAAAACAGTAAAGGATTATTTCCAGCATGAGCTGACACATCGTCTGCATCTGCTCCGTGTAACAGCTCCACTTTTTGTACAGCCGGAAACCGGCTTGAATGACAATCTGAATGGCGTAGAACACCCGGTTTCTTTTGAGTTAAAGGATCAGGGTACCAAGAAAACCGCTGAAATTGTTCAGTCTCTGGCAAAATGGAAACGGTACGCGCTTCACAAATACGGCTTCTCTGAGGGAGAAGGCATCTACACCGATATGAACGCCATCCGCCAGGACGAGGTGACCGACAACATTCACTCCGTTTACGTGGATCAGTGGGACTGGGAAAAAATCATGTCCCCGGAAGAACGCAATCTTGATTTCTTAAAGAGTACCGTAAAAGATATCTATGAGGCACTGAAAAACACGGAAAAACATATGGCAGACCAGTACGACTACATCGAAACCATTCTGCCGGATGAAATTTTCTTTATCACTTCCCAGGAACTTGAGGATCGCTATCCGGATCTGACTCCAAAGGAAAGAGAGTATACAATCACCAAAGAAAAAGGTGCTGTCTTTATTATGCAGATCGGCGGCGTGCTTGCTTCCGGTGATCGTCAGGACGGACGTTCCCCGGACTACGACGACTGGTCCTTAAACGGCGACCTGATCGTTTATTATCCGGTACTTGACATCGCTCTTGAGCTCTCCTCCATGGGAATCCGCGTCAATGCAGATGCTCTCCGCGCCCAGTTAAAGGAATGCGGATGCCAGTCCCGCGCGAAGCTCCCCTTCCAGAAATCCATTCTGAACGGCACTCTTCCGCAGACAATCGGCGGCGGTATCGGACAGTCCCGTATCTGTATGTTTTTCCTGCGCAAAGCGCACATCGGAGAGGTACAGTGCTCGGTATGGCCGATGGAGACACGAGAGGTGATGGATGTGATGAATATTCAGCTTCTGTAAGAAATTCTCTGTCTTTTCTCAAATTTCTGTTCTTCTTTCAGAAGATCAAAAAGAAGAATTCCCATGCAGTATTTCCGCACAGGAATTCTTCTTTTTTCTTATTTTTTTATCTTACATCCACGTAACCTTCGGCATTCCGCGAAGATCTGCTTTTACATCACAAGAAAATGTTTCCTCCTCATGGGCCTCTATTACTTTTGCATTTTTTAATCCATCTTCTCCAACTGCCTTTTTGCCTAAATGGCCGCCTAAAACAGCTCCCAGTCCGCCGCCAAGAGCAGCTCCAAAGGCTGCATTTGCAACATCACCGGCTCCGATTTTTCCCATAGGCTTTCTTGTAATCGCAATCGTATGGGCACCTGCTTCGATTGGAATTACATACGGTTGTTTTGCAGCTCTCAACTTTTGCGGTTCTTGATCATCTATATACAGACAGAAAAACCCCGGCCGCCTTACGGCGCCGGGGTCTCTTACGTTTGAGCACAAGTATCTTTCGATACAATTATATTTTATTTAGAATAGTCTACCGATAATTAGTCGATCAGAGTAGCAACACGGCCTGATCCAACGGTACGGCCACCTTCACGATACTTTAATCCCGTTTTATCTCATATTTTTTATGGTTTTCTCTCCAAAATACAGTGAAAAACAGCTGAATTGCACCACCTATTTTGATTTGCCTGATTTCTTGGCACCGTTTTGGCACCGGAGAATACTCAAACCGATTCTCTTCTGTAGATACTAGATACTTCTCTACCAACTTTATATTGCACCGGTAATTTTTAACTGTTATAATCGAAACATGGGTGCTACCATAACGGTAGGCGGTTAGTCCTTCTCCAGAGGGACTGTGACCCTCTGATTACATAGAAACCTGTAAAGGAATCCAGTGGAAAGGAGGGCTAAGCCAATGAGTATTGTGGACTTCATAGCAGTAGTGAGCTTCGGCTTAACCTGCTTTAGTATCGGATATACATTAGGCAAAGATAATCATAAACCACAAAAATAACCGCCCCAGCCTGCAAACTGAACGGTTATTTTTGTAATCAATAAGTATGTGGACTAACCGTCTATCGGTAGCACTCTTTTTCTATAATCATATTAGCACGCATCTGTGGAAATGTCAAAAATTTTCTTCTTTCTCAACTACATCTATTTCCATACATTTTTACAACCTATTTCAAGTGTTCCTCAAAAATTGATTCGAGTTCCTTATTCCCCCTCAAGAATTCATACTCTTTCTTATTTTCAATTTCCGAATACAATTCACGAACAAAATTTTTTCCAAGTCCCGAAAAAGCTTTTCCCTGTGCAGTATCTTCATACCTGTAATACAAAGGGGATTGTGTCATATTCCAAGGCTTCTGTGATTCACTTAATAATCGCTTAATTAACTGGATACATTTTTCTACATCTTTTCGATATCCAGCAATCAGCAGATATGGAACTGTGTTGCCATAATTCCATAGTCCAAACAATGATATCATGTGATCTGTAATCTCAGCAATTTTCTCTGCTTTATCATGATTTCCTGTCTCTTCTTCCATTTCTATTAACTTATACAAGTAGCTTTGGATATTGATAACTGCCTGTAGCAATTTCCCTTCTAAGAATAATGCAGCAGTATCTGTTCCTTCCTGATGTGCTAATACACTTGTTTTCATAATCGTTGCATCAATTACAGTATCAGGAATTTTTTTCAAAAGGGCATTTGCTTCTTCATATTTCTCCATTTGGACATATTTTGTTGCAAGTATAAAAACGCTTGAATTTCTCACTCTTTCATCCTGACTATCTGCTGTTCGTTCCAGCCACTCAATAATAGCTGTATTATATTCCATTCGTTCTTCGTCATTAAGATCTGACAAAGTCAAAGATCCGTTCAGAACGGTTGCGATCGTATATATTAATAAGTCGCAATGAGGATACTCCTGTATTTTACGAGATGCCATCTCGAAAGCCTCTGTAAAGCTGTCCAATGAAACTTCCGAAAGTTCATTCACAAATTGTCCAATCTCTTTTTCTGTCAATTCTTCATGAAACGAAAACAATTCATTCATATCAATTTTCAATAGTCGTGCCAAAGCTGGAAGTAATGAGATACGGATATATGGTAACGCTGTATCAGCTCAAAGAATATCTGTAAACTTGGGTGCTGCCCCTTGTTCTCAATGTTCGCAAGGTAGCGCGGCGAGATAAACATTTCGTCGCCTACTTTCTTGCGGCTTTCCTTGCGTCCTTCACGCGCTGCCTTTATCGCTGCCCCAAAAGCCTTGAAGTCGTATTTTGGTACTGGTCTTTTTGCCATAGTTATTCACCCTCTTACATTTTACTGTTCCCCTTTCTTCTTGGATATGTCTACATAGTTCTATCAGTTAGCCAAAATAATTCATATATATATATGTTGACAACAAGCTGCTTTTGTATATAATATTATATAAAAGGGGGGGAATGTTTATGTTACATAGCATGCGTATTCGATAAGCATTGAAATCAAAAAAGATTTTTCCCATTTTCAATATGGGCTTTTTTGTCATGCTTATTTTGCGTATGCTATACAACAAAACTAACGACGTATAGACATAGTATAAAAACTATGCCTTAATTTTGTTGTAGTATTATATGTATAAATGCAGGTCAATGCTCATGTTGAGAATTGACCTGCATTTTTTTGCGCAAAAGGAGAAATATTATGCTTGAAAAATATTGGATAAAATGTCCAATTTGTAACGGAAAGACGAGGGTTCAAGTATTTTATAATACGGTATTAAGAAATTTTCCTCTTTTCTGCCCTAAATGTAAATTAACGCATATCGTTGATGTTGAAAAACTAGAAATCATAATCAAAAACTCTGAAAAACAAACTTTTTAATTTTGAAAAGGAAGGATATTTAAATGAAACACTTACCTAAAAGTACACCTACGGAAATATTGAATGACCCATACGGATTTACTTACAAAGAAATGTCGGAAGTAATTGGAGAGGATAAAGCAAGAGCCTTATATACGGAATTGTATAAACAGCCATTTCACAAAGAAAATCTATCAATATCAACAAAAAAAGTCTATAAAAGTAGCGATACTGAAAAGTATGTTTATGAATTGAAAGATAACAGGTATATTGAAACGGTTTTTATTAAACGGCGAGATGGTGGGACTGTTTGCGTAAGTACGCAAGTTGGTTGTTCTGTTGGCTGTATTTTTTGTGAGTCCGGACGCAATGGTTTTGTTCGTAATCTAACACCGTCTGAAATTGTGCAGCAGGTTGTATTGATACGTCAAAAAGTAAATCGTATCGTTTTTATGGGAATGGGAGAACCTTTATTCAATTACGACAACTTGATTGCAGCAATCCATATTCTTCGAGATAGAAATGGACTTAACTTTCCAACCGACGGCATTACCGTATCAACAGTTGGTCCAGTTAATCAATTAAAAAAATTGCGCGAAGAACATCTAAAAATTCAGTTGACAATATCTTTACATGCAGCAACACAGGCTGCGAGAAACTGTATCATTCCTCATATGCACATGTACGCTATTGAAGATGTTGTTAAGCAAGCATTGTCCTATTCTCAAAGGCATAATCGAAAAGTGGTATTTGCGTATTTGCTTTTACCAGGTATAAATGACCGTTCCTCAGATATAAGGCAACTTGCAAAATGGTTTAAGGGCAAAAATGTTATGATTAACGTGCTGCAATACAACCCGACGAGTAATTCAAAAATTAGAGCACCACAAAAACAAGAAATGGTTGCGTTCAAACATCAATTAGAGCAAACAGGACTTGAAGTTACCATGAGAGTTTCTCATGGTAGAGAGATTAAAGCAGCTTGTGGACAGTTAGCTAATACATATAATAAAGCCAAAAAACAACAGAAATAATTTAATTAAAAGAGCCAGACGCACAGACGCAGAGCCGATAATATGCAGTTTGAAATACTGCTGTTATCGGCTCTTTTTTGATTTTAATTTGTGCCCCTAATAACCATATTGGAGCAAAATCAGAACTGTTGCTTGTCGTTCTTTGATTTCCGCAGCAGCTTTGAAAAATCAAAGCCGCCGTTTCTTTTTATCTTCTAATGAAATGACGCGGTATCACTGTTAAAAGCGGCGGCTAAAGGAGGTAGCCGCCATGAAGCACATACCCTATCGACAAAATCCGACGGTCATTGACATATCAAAAAAAGCCCGACCACCGCCGGGAACCTCTCTACCCTTGACTATGAACTGTCTAATCATCTAAATACTGCTTACAATACCTATACGCCTGTCCGGGCTTTTCGGACAGGCGTATTTTGCTGCTCAAAAAATTTTTTGAAAAAATTTCAAAAAATCTTCGGCGTTTTTCAAAAACGCCGTATTGCCCCGCGAAAAGGGGGAAGCACCACCAACTTTCCAACGAGAAAGGAGGTGAGAATGTGGAACCTAATAGCAGGGAGTTTTACAAACAATGTGCTTTTCAGAAGTTTCAACACCATTTCTTCTGCACTAGCTTTTATATTATTCATCAGTCTAACCCACTTCGTCCGATTCTGTACCTTTAATTCTTCAGTTACGCCCTGTTTTTCTGCCATCTGTTCCATAAGCATTTCCACCTGCTCTCTGCTCTCCTGATCAATTTGATTCAGGTGTTCCGTCAGCTTTCCAGTCAACAACAAATATTGATATTTTGCTAATCTGTGTTCCTTCAGAAACTGTTTCCTCAGCATTCCATATTTCCCATATATCGGTTCTTCTTCATTCAATACCAAATCCGGCAAATAATAATCTCCATGCAAAGTATAGCTTAATCCGTTCTTTTCATCATAAATGTGTGTTTCCATAATCTTATCTCTCCATTTCTCTGTTTTTTGATTTAGTTTTCTTACGCTGCTGATTCTCCATCTCGCTTTTTTTCATTCCCCATGCCAATCTTTCATGAATATTTCCCTTCGGCATTTGTTCCATCCGTCGCTTTTCTTCCAGGACTTTCTCGTTTTGAATATCCTGCTGTACTGCTGTATCTACAGTTTCTATTCCAAGAACACGCACAACACGATCATACCTATCAGAAACACCTTGTAATATATCTTTTTCTTCTGACAATTTCTGATTATCTTTACGTATATCATCCAGTTCTCTCTGAATAGCATTATATTTTTGTTTCACCTTTTGATATTTTCTCTTCCAACCTTCCACCTCTTTCGTAAGTTCTTTAACCTGAGCCGCCATTACAGCAACCTTATTCTTTATTTGAAGAAACAGTGGTTTAATTTTTTTATCTCGATAGGTTACTGCCCGTTCTAGCGTGCCCGCCTCCGGCAGTAACATTTTAACCGTTCCATATTCTTTGATTTCTTTGCTCACACTATCCATAATCGGTTGTAGCTGTTCTCTGCGATCTTCCAGGCTTTTTAGTTCTTTTTCTGCGCTCCCTGCCTTTTGTTCTGCTTCTTGCTTCGCCTTGATTGCCTGTTCCTTATCGTCTTTTAAATTCTGGATATCTGCTCTGGATTCTGCAATTTGTGCTGTTAATTCTTCTTTTTCAGCAGTTAGATGCTCTTTCTCCTGCTCCAATTCCTGTACTTCCTTTTTCCGTTCTTTTTTCTTGAAGTTATAGACATCCAGATGTTCCTCATGAGTACCTTTCTGTTCCCATTCAATTCCATACTGCTTTGCAGTCTCTGCCAGAACTTCTTTTTCATGATTTATCCACTGATTCAGTTCCGTATCATGCTTATTTCCACCTTGAAATCCAAGACTTTTTAATGCCTGTTTCAGTGAAACTCTGGTATCCATTCCTTTTCCTTTCCAGTCCGTCACATAAGGAATAAAATCAATATGGAGATGTGGAGTAGCCTCATCCTGATGCAGATAGCAACTAAATACCCGAAGTGTCGGATTCCGTTTCTGGAAATCTTTTACATACTCATCCAGTACGTTTACAGCCAGATCTCCTGCTTCTGTTCCAACAGCCATATCTTCTCGGTTTCCAATCTGGAAAATCACTTCATGGAACAACTTTTCCTGTTTTCCTTGGCGAATCTTTTCATAATAATTTGTAATCTGCCGATCTTTTCTTTTCCCGACATTATACCGTTCTACAGCTTCATCAAACAGCTCTTTATAGACTTCTTTCAGATTCTCATTCCGGTAACAAATATTTAATTGCACTCTGTCTGGATCAACATTTTCTGCTATAAAATCTCGTCTGTTATGAGCCAGAGACCCTGTCCCGATCATACCACTGATTGTTCGTTTCATCGTCATATTCCTCACCCCGCTTTCTAAAACCAGTGCCAGACATGGCACATAAATTTGTATCTTTGCCAGCTATAGTATAAAAAGAAATATTCGCCGGATACGGCGGTTTTGTTACTTTTGTCAAAAGTAACGCAAAAGCACTTTCGACAGCCGTACCGTCCATCAAAAGTACCCTTGCGCCCTCCGGGGGTACAGAGACCTTTACTCCGGTATCCTTGCCCGAATATATTCCAAATCACCACAATACGGTGTCCCTACAAGATACCATTCTCTTGCAGGATTCATTTCCATTCTGGTCTGAACCCATTCATCATCAAGCAACACTTCCAGGCATTCTCCACAGTGAAATCCTGTATCAATCCATAGATCTGATGATAATAATCCATATCTTTTGTTATAACTGTTATATCCTAATCTTCCTTCTCTCATTGTGCCAATCTCCTTTCATCTACCGTTTCCGCAGGGGCGCCCTGAATCAGGGCTCCCTTTTGAAAATTCTCTTCTACGCCAGTCAACTCCCGACTACACCTTACCAACATTCTCCTTGTCTGCTATCTACAGGTGCGTGACACGCTCCTGTAATAAAGTGTTCAGAAAGAACCTTTACCATCGAAAGTTCTCCGGTATTCCCCGTCTGTCCAGATATTCCTTCCGGAACTTTTCTCTTTCTTCTTCCGTTGGTGCTGTTTTGGATTTGCTGTATACTTCACGATTCACCATTGCATCCAGTTTTTTCTCCAATCCCAACCGTATTATTTCTTCACCATCGTAGTTATCCATCAAAAAATATTGCAAGAGCTGAAAGAATAACTCGTATGGAATCTGTACACTTTTATTTTGCATCTATTCTCCTTTCAAGGTAGCAAGATCCCCTCTTCTTAAGAAATGGTAATCTTGCCATCTTCCATTTTTATTCTGGCAACATCCAATACCATTGCTTTCCACGTTTTACGGAATCAATTTCAAGTTCCCGTTTGGCGTTCCATAGCGTTTTACTTTTGATTCCTCTGGCTTCTGCTTCTTCTGCAATTTTCTTCTGAGTCATTCCTCCATTTGCCAGTATCTCAAGGAGAAATTCTTTTGCTTTCCGACTTTTCTGTCCTCTTCCGTCTCCATTAAGAAGTTCATCGGCACTGATATCATATTCTCCAATCCATTCAAACCCATTATTCTTATCCAGTCTGAATGCAATGGACGTTCCTTCCGGTGCAAGAGAACTCTTCGTATGACATACCACTCTTACTTCCGGTTCATCTTTCACTCGCCCGACAATCAGAACACTTCTTGCAGCAGCCTGAAAATCAATGGAGCCAAGTCCTCGATAAGAAGATTTGCCGTTGCTGTTTTTGTTCATATGACCGATTAAAATAACTGCACAGTGATATTTTTCTGACAGCACTGCGATACGCTTCATCAGTGGTCTGATCTCATTTGCCCTGTGCATATCTACGTCCGCTCCCAGAAAGCCCTGTATCGGATCAAGAACAACCATTTTTGCTTTTGTCTGCACGATTGCTTCTTCCAATCTGACATCTGCCATTGTCAGTGGCTGGTCACTGTCATCAATCACCAGCACCTTTGAACAATCTGCACCTGCAGCAAGTAATCTGGGTTTGATAGTATCTCCAAGTCCATCTTCTGCTGTCTGATAGATTACATTTACAGGTGACACAGAAGACTGTTCCTGCATATTATCTTCAGCATCTAAATCTTCATTCTCACTATCGACTTCATCACTTCGTTTTTCTTTTGTTTTCGTTTTATCAGTAACAGGAAGAATCGGCTCTCCTCTGGTCAGTTTTGCAATAATCTGAAGTACCATCGTTGTCTTGCCTTCTCCTGGATCTCCCTGTATAATGGTCACTTTTCCATAAGGAATAAACGGATAAAGCAGCCATTCTACCTGTTCCACCTCTACTGAATCCATATTGATCAGTTTCAGTTTTGGTTCTATTCTACAATTCTCAATTTTATTTTTTTCATTCATATTCATTCCATCATCTCCTCCTGCCCTTCCGGGCAAGTCTCTGATGAACAGATATTCGGGAATTGTCGTATTTCCCGATTCGTGATATACTGAATCTGCCAAGATGGTATATCAGTGAATCTGATTATCAGAGAACTTGCTCAGATTATTTATCTGGGCTTTTTCTTTTGCCTTTTCAACATTCATCTCTTTCTTCTCCCAATCCGGTAACAGCATTTCCATTTTCATTATCCAGAAGATTTGCAATCTTTCTCTGCTGATTTGGATAAAGATGTCCATAAGTGTTCAATGTGATACGAATATCTTTATGACCTAATCTGTCCCGAATCAATAACGGTTCCACACCTTTCTCAATAAGATAAGCCACATGGCTGTGCCTGATATCATGCACTCGAATTTTCTTCACTCCTGCCAGCTCAATCTGCCGTTTCATCTTATGCTGTACCGCTTCCTGAACAACCGGAAATAATCTTTCTGTATCCGGCATTCCGTAATGACCATCTACAAATTCCTTAATTTCCTCTTTCAGAAATTCCGGAATTTCGATTGTCCGAAAGGACTGTTTTGTTTTCGGTTCTGTGATAATATCCTGCATTCCTGTCCGGTAATAAGTCTTATTGATACTAAGCTGATTCTTTTCAAAATTGATATCAGCTTTTGTAATCGCAAGCAGCTCCCCGATCCTGCATCCAGTCCAGAACAGCATCTCAAACATAAGATAATATCTTGTTCCCGGCTCCATTGTCTGTATAAACTGTTTGTACTCGTCCAGTGTCCAGAAGTTCAAACTTCTTGAATCTGAATTTCCCATTCGTTTCACTTTCTTGCATGGATTAACCGGCAAGTCATAGATTTTAGCTGCATGTGTAAACAGACTGGTCAACTGATTCTGAATCATTCTCAGATAAGAATCTGAATAGCCTTTTTTCTGAATTTCATTCTGCCACTGAATAATCTGTGAAGCCTTGATTTCACTCATCATCTGATTTCCGAAGTATGGAACGATATGCTGTTGCATCATATATCTTTTATTTTTGATTGTTCGATCTTTCAGATCATTTTGTTTGTCTGAAAAATAAATCTCAATAAAATCGCTCAGCTTCATATCCATACTTCGCTCATTGCTCAACTTTTTGCTTCGTTCAAACTCCAATGCTTCTCGCTTTGTTTCAAATCCACGCTTTCTGCGTTTTTTCTTCTCACCCATGACATTTGTCTCAAACCACTGGGCTGTCCATTTTTTTGTGTCTTTTTCTCTGTAAGCCATATTGATCCTCCCTAATTTTCTGCTATTTCATAGCCATACATCTTTTTTGCCCAAAACGCCTTTGGTATTCTTCCAGCCATCGTAATATATCCCTGTGCAGATAATTCTTTATTCATAGCTTTCACCAGTTTATAGGCATGAGATTTTGAGCAGTTTAATTCCTGTGCCACTTCATCAGCACTCATCATATAATTGTAACTTGCCATATTGCCTCCTCCTTTCCTCTCCAGATATAGAATACGTTTACTGTATTTCTATATCTGTACGATTTTCGTAAATTGATAATATCATGTATTTCTATCGTTGTCAATATTTCGTAAACACATTTTTACGAACTTCGTACACTATTTTTTCTTTATTTTATTCCACGTCTGTGTTATGATATTTTATAGATTTATGTTTTTCGTAATTTTCTAATATATGAAAAAGGAGGATTCTATGGGTGACGGTAAAAATTTAAAGAAATATCTTGATGAAAAAGGCACAAATGTCCGCAAAATTGCAAAGGCAACCGGAATCAGTGCTACAACCTTATATTCAATTATTCAAAAAGATTCCAATATTCGATTTGATTTTGCATTAAGACTTGCGAATGAATTGCAAATTGATGTGAATGAGATATGTTCTGCCAGTCCATTTTCTGGCACAATTAAGGAAGAAGAGATTTATCCTACACTTCCAGACGGTTTGAACGGAGCATTAGACGCAAGTCGTGTAAAGACTTACTTAAAAAATTCTATGTATCCGCTGATGTACCTTTTCGGTAAGAACAGTATGCCTGATGTAGATAATCTGCTTACATCGTTCTATCAGCTTGATGATGAATCCAGACAGGAAGTTGTGGAAACTATCCGTCTGAAATTACAATATCATCGTGATCCAGAACGTGCTGAACAAATCAAACAGATCAAAGGCTGGTAAAAAAATACTCCTGTGAATAGCAAACATTCGCAGGAGTTTCTTTTTGGCACCGTTTTGGCACCGCTGGTCTTATTTTTTAATTATAAATTTATCTGTATTTCATCTTGCTGATAAATGTTTCACTATTACTAACCTGATAAATTTACGAATAATTCTTTTCTTAGAGTACAGAAAAACCCCGGAAACCTTACGGTTCCGGGGTATCTTACGTTTGGACACAATGTACCTTGCGGTACTCAATATATATTAGTCAGTGATTACTCGATGATTGTAGCAACACGTCCTGATCCTACAGTACGTCCACCTTCACGGATAGCGAAGGTAAGACCCTGATCCATAGCGATCGGGTGGATCAGTTCGATGGTCATCTCAACGTTATCGCCAGGCATGCACATCTCAGTTCCTTCCGGAAGAGTGATAACACCTGTTACGTCAGTTGTACGGAAGTAGAACTGCGGACGATAGTTGTTGAAGAATGGAGTATGACGGCCACCCTCGTCTTTTGTCAGAACGTATACCTGAGCGGTAAATTTGGTATGGCAGTGAACGGTACCTGGTTTAGCCAGAACCTGTCCTCTTTCGATCTCTGTTCTCTGAACACCACGAAGCAGAGCACCGATGTTATCACCAGCCTGAGCCTCATCGAGGAGTTTACGGAACATCTCGATACCAGTTACAACAGTTTTCTTGGTCTCTTCTTTCAGACCTGCGATTTCAACTTCCTCATTCAGATGAAGAACACCAGCCTCAACACGGCCAGTAGCAACAGTACCACGACCAGTGATGGTGAATACGTCCTCTACAGGCATGATGAAATCTTTATCAGTGTCACGCTGCGGATCCGGGATCCAGCTATCTACTGCATCCATAAGCTCCATGATTTTATCTCCCCATGGGCCAGCCGGATCTTCCAGAGCTTTCAGAGCAGAACCCTGGATGATCGGAGTGTCATCTCCCGGGAAGTCATACTCGTTCAGCAGCTCACGGATCTCCATGTCTACCAGCTCAAGCAGCTCTTCGTCGTCTACCATATCGCATTTGTTCATGAATACAACGATGTAAGGTACACCTACCTGACGGGACAGAAGGATGTGCTCTTTTGTCTGAGCCATAACACCGTCTGTAGCAGCTACTACAAGGATAGCTCCGTCCATCTGTGCAGCACCAGTGATCATGTTCTTTACATAGTCAGCATGGCCTGGGCAGTCAACGTGTGCATAGTGTCTTTTCTCTGTCTGATACTCAACGTGTGCAGTAGAGATTGTGATACCACGCTCTCTCTCTTCCGGAGCTTTATCGATATCTTCGAAGTTCTCAGCAGTGTTTCCTTCTACTCTGGTAGAAAGTACTTTTGTGATAGCTGCGGTCAGAGTTGTTTTACCATGGTCAACGTGGCCGATGGTACCAATGTTACAATGCGGTTTTGTTCTTTCAAATTTAGCTTTAGCCATTTTAAAATGTCCTCCTTAAAATTGCGCCCAGTGGGCTTTTTTGAGACTAAATTGGTGGCAGGAACCCACCTGAATCGTAAACCTGCTAAGTCTGATTATATTGCATTTCTGTCCTATTTGCAAGGGAAATCTTTGAAAAAGATATACATTCAGGCTGTGCAGCCGGTAAGGACTGCACAACCAGTACGTTTTCTCAAATTATTTTGCTTTTGCAGACAGAACTTTTTCCTGTACGTTTTTCGGAACCTGCTCGTATTTATCAAAGAACATGGAGTAGTTACCACGTCCCTGAGTTTTCGAACGAAGGTCTGTTGCGTAACCGAACATTTCAGCCAGCGGTACGAATCCACGGATCATCTTTCCGCCGCCGATGTCATCCATACCCTCGATACGACCACGACGGGAGTTGATATCACCGATAACATCACCCATGTAATCTTCCGGAGTGGAAACTTCGACTTTCATGATAGGCTCAAGAAGAACCGGAGCTCCCTTCTGCATAGCTTCCTTGAATGCCAGAGAACCGGCGATGTGGAATGCCATCTCAGAAGAGTCGACCTCATGATAAGATCCGTCGTATACATTTGCATGAACGCCAACTACCGGGAATCCTCCCAGGATACCGGCTTTCATAGCCTCTTCGATACCTTCGCCTACAGCCGGGATATACTCTTTCGGAATAGCTCCACCGACAACGGTAGACTCGAATTTGTAAATCTCTTCGCCGTTTGCATCCATAGGCTCGAATTTAACTTTACAGTGACCATACTGTCCACGTCCACCAGACTGTTTTGCATATTTGCTGTCGATGTCTGCCGGTTTGGTAATGGTCTCTTTGTATGCAACCTGCGGAGCACCTACGTTAGCCTCTACTTTGAACTCACGAAGCAGACGGTCAACGATGATTTCCAGATGCAGCTCACCCATACCAGCGATAATGGTCTGACCAGTTTCCTGATTGGTGTGTGCACGGAAGGTCGGATCCTCCTCAGCCAGTTTTGCAAGGGACTCGCCCAGTTTGCCCTGGCCTGCTTTTGTCTTAGGCTCGATAGCCAGCTCGATAACCGGCTCCGGGAACTCCATAGACTCAAGGATTACCGGATGCTGCTCGTCGCAGATGGTATCACCTGTGGTGGTGAACTTGAATCCGATTGCAGCTGCGATGTCACCGGAGTAAACTTTATCCAGCTCCATACGTTTGTTTGCATGCATCTGAAGGATACGTCCAACACGCTCTTTTTTATCTTTTGTTGCATTCAGTACGTAAGAACCGGAGTTCATAGTACCGGAGTACACACGGAAGTATGCCAGTTTACCAACGAATGGGTCTGTCATAATCTTGAATGCCAGTGCGGAGAACGGCTCGTCATCGGAAGAATGTCTTACGATCGGGTTTCCGTCCAGATCGGTACCCTCGATTGGCGGGATATCGGTCGGAGCCGGCATGTACTCAAGGATAGCGTCCAGAAGTTTCTGAACACCTTTGTTTCTGTATGCAGAACCGCAGCATACCGGTACAGCTGTACACTCGCAGGTAGCTTTACGCAGAACTGCTTTCATCTCGTCAACAGACGGGATATCATCATCCAGATAACGCATCATCAGCTCATCATCCAGCTCGCAGATCTTTTCGATCAGTTCTGTATGATACAGCTCAGCGTCGTCTTTCATATCTTCCGGAATATCAGTGATGGAGATATCATCACCCTTATCGTCGTTGTAGATGTAAGCTTTCATCTCGAACAGATCGATAATTCCCTTGAACTCATCTTCCTTACCAATTGGAAGCTGAAGGCAGATAGCATTTTTACCAAGTCTGGTCTTGATCTGATCTACAGCATTGTAGAAGTCAGCACCAAGGATGTCCATCTTGTTGATGAATGCCATACGCGGTACGTTGTAGGTATCAGCCTGACGCCATACGTTCTCAGACTGAGGCTCTACACCACCTTTTGCACAGAACACGCCGACAGCGCCGTCCAGTACACGAAGAGAACGCTCTACCTCTACGGTAAAGTCAACGTGGCCTGGGGTATCAATGATGTTGATACGGTGCTCAAGAGCGCCCGGTTTCGGCTTGCAGTTCTCTTCCAGAGTCCAGTGGCAGGTTGTAGCAGCTGAAGTAATTGTGATACCACGTTCCTGCTCCTGTTCCATCCAGTCCATGGTAGCAGTTCCTTCGTGAGTATCACCAATCTTGTAGTTAACACCGGTATAGTACAGGATACGCTCGGTCAGGGTTGTTTTACCTGCATCGATGTGGGCCATAATACCAATGTTTCTGGTTCTCTCTAATGGATATTCTCTTCCAGCCAACGGATTTTCCTCCTCTTAGAATCTGTAGTGAGCAAATGCCTTGTTAGCCTCTGCCATCTTATGAACTTCTTCTTTCTTCTTCACAGAAGCACCTGTGTTGTTAGATGCATCCAGAATCTCGTTTGCCAGTCTGTCTTCCATGGTACGCTCGCCTCTCTTACGAGAATAAGCGGTCAGCCAGCGAAGGCCAAGAGCCTGACGTCTGTCCGGTCTTACCTCGATCGGCACCTGATAAGTAGCACCACCGATACGTCTTGCTTTTACTTCAAGAACCGGCATGATATTGTTCATTGCTTCTTCAAATACTTCGATTGCTGGTTTTCCAGCTTTTTCTTCTACTTTAGCAAATGCACCGTATACGATTTTCTGGGCAACGCCTCTCTTACCATCCAGCATGATGTTGTTGATCAGCTTGGTTACCACTTTGTTATTGTATAACGGATCTGCTAAAACATCTCTTTTCTGAGTATGTCCTTTACGTGGCACGTTACTTCCCTCCTTAACCATCATTCGATTAAATCATCGGTACTCACACTTATTTGCAGTATGTCCGCGCGTGTAACTTCTCTATAAATCCGCAGCCGTGGGGATTTATGGAATAACGCACAACATTTCGCTTTTTGTGATACTAGATATATCTCGAACTCGTTTTACTTAATTATTTCTTTTTCGGTCTCTTAGCACCGTATTTAGAACGGGACTGTTTTCTGTTAGCAACACCTGCAGTATCAAGGGTACCACGGATGATGTGGTATCTGGTACCTGGCAGGTCCTTAACTCTTCCTCCACGGATCAGAACAACGCTGTGCTCCTGAAGGTTGTGGCCTTCTCCTGGGATGTAACTTGTTACTTCGATTCCGTTGGAAAGACGAACTCTGGCGATTTTACGAAGAGCTGAGTTAGGTTTTTTCGGTGTAGCAGTTTTAACAGCTGTGCACACACCTCTCTTCTGAGGAGAAGACATATCTGTGGATTTCTTTCTCAGAGAATTGTAGCTTTTCTGCAGTGCCGGCGCGGTAGATTTCTTTACGGAAGTCTCACGGCCTTTTCTTACTAACTGGTTGAATGTTGGCATTCCATTTCACCTCCTGATAGATTTCTCCGTGTGTCCCACGGGGTTTCATACGGCTGCTTTTGTTCAACATAAATGCTTTGCAGCTTTTTGCGCGCCAAAAGAAACCGTCTTTTACGCACGCTCGTTTATTATATCGTCTGTCCTATCAAAAGTCAAGGGGAAAATTCGTAAAAATCGCGTGTTCACGCGGCTTTTTGCGGATTTTCCCCATTGCTGCATTACTATATAAAAGTGTTTTTTCTTCCTATTATATTCTCATCCAATTATTTTCTGACATTTTTTTCGTCAGAACGTGTACACGAAAGAATCCTGCTTTGCAGGCTTTCAGACTTCACCGGCTGCGGCGGGTCGCTTCAGCGATACAAAAACGAAACCGGCTGTTTGCGGAAATGATTTTTCAGACATACTCTAAAGCGGACGGTCTCGAAAGCCCGGGCACGCATCACACCGTTTTGGTTTTTCCTCACTCTGTGCATTTCCCCAGAGCTCGCGCGCTTTTTCCTCTGCGCAGCCCCTGCACCAGGGAAACATACGGATGTTGCTGATGTAGAATCTTTGAAAGGTTATCTCATCGTTGTTGATGTCAAACTGCTGTTTTCCCGACAACTCCTCTACATGTTCCGCAATCCATGCCTTCTGTCCTTCTGTCGCCGGGTGTCCCGGTCCGCCGAGCACATAATCCATATCGGCATGGAGATTTTCCGGTTCACCTGGTTTGTGGAAGCCCACAAATAAAATATATCCCCGGCGCAAAAGCTCCTGAATCGGCTCGTCCGTCTGACCTTCCGGGCCTAGAATTGCCCGCGCGGTCTGCGCATGAAAATTTTCTGTTTTGGGATAGAATCTTCCCGTTGGTGCTAAAAATCCATCTGCCATGCTTTTATCTCCCATATATTCTCATATATTCTCATTTGTTCTACGCTTATATACCATACTCGATTTTTCTCCAACAGGCAAGGCTTGTTTTTACTGAATTCTTTTTACTCGATTCTTTTTGCTGGATTCTTTTTTGAATCTGTGCTATACTCATTCCCGTGCATTTATATAATCGGATTTTCCCGCCTTTTTACGGGTGTCCGGACTGGTTCGTGAACTTCCCAGTATAAAAAACCAAGTATCTCAAAATTTTCATCAAAGGAGATTGGAAAATGAATGCAAGAAAACTGATCATCGACTGTGATCCGGGCATCGACGATTCTCTCGCCCTGATGCTTGCCGCGGCTTCGAAAGAGCTGGATCTTGTCGGCATCACCACAGTCAGCGGAAATGTACCCGCTTCTATGGGCGCTAAAAATGCCCTCAAAATTCTTTCTATGATTGGAAAACCAGATGTCCCGGTTTATGTCGGCGAGGAGACGCCTCTGGTCCGCGACTACGTGGACGCGATGGACACCCACGGCATGGACGGTCTCGGCGAATCGGGCTGGCCGGATGCCGAAGGCCTTACGCCAAACAAGGACGCTGTTTCTTTCCTGATCGAAACCTTAAAAACAACCCCTGATGTTACCATTCTTGCCCTCGGACCGATGACGAACCTTGCAAAAGTCATCTCCCGCGCACCGGAGTGCCTGACAAACCTGACGGCTCTTGTCTCCATGGGCGGAAGCTATAAGAGCCATGGAAACTGCTCCCCGGTTGCCGAGTACAATTACTGGTGCGACCCGGATGCCGCAGCCGAAGTATTCCGCGCGTTTTCCGAGCTGCCGCAGCTTGCAGGCAAAAAGCTTCATATGATCGGGCTGGATGTCACACGAAAAATTGTCCTGACGCCGAATCTTGTGGAATATATGAAATGCGTAAATCCAGGAGTCGGAACCCGCATTGAGGAGCTGACGCGCTTCTACTTTGATTTCCACTGGAAACAGGAAAAGGTCATCGGATGCGTGATCAACGATCCGCTCGCGGCCGCTTATCTTGTGGATCCGTCGCTCTGCAGCGGTTTTGATGCGTATACGCAGGTAGAAACCGGAGGCCTCTGCATCGGACAGACGGTTGTGGATGCCATGAATTTTTATCAGAAAGCACCGAACAGCCACATTCTGACGCAGGTCGATGTGCGCCGTTTCTTCCTGATGTTCTTTGAGCGCGTTCTCGGCGTGCCGCAGGAGGAATCCGCACCGGTTCTCGACCAGATTCTCACCGCACCGCCGGTCTTCCCACATGAGACGATGTTTCAGAAGGGAGGCGAGGCATGATGAATACTAACCGTACGTTAAAACTCACGACACTCGCGCTCTGCGGTGTCATCAATATTCTCGGCGGTACCATTGCTCTGCTGCTGCGTCTTCCGGTTTATCTGGACTCCATCGGAACAGTTCTGGCAGCCGCTCTGTTCGGACCTGCTGCAGGCCTCGTTCCGGGACTGATCTCCGGACTCATTTCCGGCATGACGAGTGATGTCTATGCGTTTTACTATATTCCGGTGCAGCTTGTCATCGGTCTCGTTGCCGGCCTTGTATTCCGCAGACTCCGCCCGTCCCATACGGCAGGATCCCGCAGCGAGAGTCTTTCCCTCCGCTCCATGGGCTGGAAGCTGTTTCCGGCAGCACTTGTGATCTCACTTCCGGGTACTGTGGTAAGTTCCACAATCACCGCGGTTGTTTTCGGTGGAATTACTTCCTCCGGCTCCACTGTGCTGGTGCAGCTGCTTCACAGCCTCGGTATGAATCTGACTCTCTCTGTCTGCGTTGTACAGGCCATGACAGACTTTGTGGATCGAATGATTGTCCTTGCAGTCGTCCTCGTGATTCTGCCCGCCGTTTCTTCTGCTTTCGGCAGTCTTTCTATGAGAAGCAGAAAATAATCTGTACCAATAGCACAAAGAATCCTGCAAAAAATTCACTTTCTTTTTTGCAGGATTCTCATATTTTGGCATAACAAGAACTCCGGAAAAAAGGGGAGGCTGCATCAGGAGCCATCCCTTTTCCGGAGTTTTTTATTTCTTCTTTAATAAAATCATTCACATGCGCGGATCCATACCTGCATTTCGCCCTCACCTCGGTTGTTCCACATATAATATGGAATCAGCTTCAGTTTCGTCTTTTCCTCTTCCTCTTTCTGATACAGATGATACAACGGCTGTTTTTCCGCATCGCCCAGCTTCATGCGACGTCCCTCGGCCGTTACGCTCACAAAGTGCTCGCCCAGCTCATCGGCTGCTTCTGCGGTTTTTTCACCATTCACACAGAGTTTTGTCAAATGCAGATTCTTTCCGTTGTCTGCTTCTTCCATACAGTAAACAACCGGTCCTCGTTTTACGGCAACACGGCCGGCGTCCTCGCGTACAAGCGGATTGGATGCCAAAAACTGGATTTCCATCGGGAAGTTCAGGCGGATCGTCTCACCCTTCGCCCATACTTTTGTCACATACAGATACCCGTCTTTTTCTTCCAATTCTGCGCCTTTTGGAATCTCTTTTTCATAAGAAGCACACCATCCCGGGATGCGGAATGCAAAGGTGTACGGCTCTTTGGTATCGCTCTCGCAGGTCACGGAAACATGGCCGTCCCACGGGAATTCGGAAGTGATGGATGCTTTTACTTTTTCTCCTTCCACTGTTCCACCCATGTACAAGTGGACAAACAGGGTTGTGTCGTTTTCCGTGTATGCGTAAGATGCAACTGAGCTTACCGTTCTTGCCAGGTTCGGAGGGCAGCAGGCACAGCCGAACCATTTCTGGCGGATCGGTTTTACATGGAATTTCCGCTCATCCTTGTGGCATGCCTCCGGCAGTACCTCCAGCGGATTGACATAGAAGAAGCTCTTTCCGTCGAGCGCCATTCCGGAGAGAACGCCATTGTAGAGGGCTAATTCCATCACATCCGCGTACTCTGCTTTTGCCTGAATCTCCAGCATGCGGCGAGCAAAGAACACAAGACCGATGGATGCACAGGTCTCTGCGTAAGCGGTATCGTTTGGCAGGTCATAGTTGAAAGAGAATGCCTCTCCTATATGAGTGGCACCGATTCCGCCGGTGACGTACATTTTCTGATGCACCATGTTGTTCCAGAGAGTTTCACAGGCTTTCAGCAGGCTCTCATCCTGCGTTGCCCTTGCCACATCCGCCATGCCGGAATAGAGATATACGGCGCGTACGGAGTGCCCCTGCACCTCATCCTGCTGACGCACCGGGCGGTTTGCCTGATTGTAGCTATATCGTTCCTCGCCCTCCGGGCAGGTCAGACCGCGCTCGATATCGTAATAGTATGGTTTTGTTCCGCGCTCGTCGATGAAGTATTTTGCAAGATCGAGATACTTCTGCTCGCCGGTCAGATCATAGAGACGCATCAGAGCCATCTCTGCAATTTCGTGACCAGGATAACCTGCTTTTTTCCCCTCGCCGTGACCGAGTTTGCCGGCAATAAAGTCCGCGAAACGCTCTGCTGCTTTTAAGAGACGGTCTTTTCCGGTCGCCTGATAATAGGCTACGGCGCCTTCCGTCAGATGACCGAAGCAGTACAGCTCATGGTTGTCCTTAAGGTTTGTAAAAATCATATCCTGATCGTTGATCAGATAGTAGGTATCGAGGTATCCGTCTTCTCTCTGTGCTGCGCAGACAGCTTCAATTGCTTCATCTGCCGTTTTTTCCAGCTCCGGATCGGGATGCTGTGTCAGGGAGTACGCAACTGCCTCCACCCATTTGGTAAAATCGGTATCCTGGAACAGGAAGCCATAAAATCTTCCGTCCATTTTGCCATCCTTCGGCAGTGTCTCAAAAGTATCCAGAGGGTATTTGATCTGAACAAATTTGTCTCCTTTTGCTTTCCGCTCTTTTTCAACTTCACCGGCGCGGCGGTAGTTCCGCATACAGAAGCTCGGTGCTGCTCCCGGAACATTGTCATTTAAGGCATTCCACTGATACGGAATTACTTCGGTGCGGACAAGCTCCATCTCTTTTTTCCAGAATGCATCAGTAACCTGGACTTTTGCCAGGGATAATGGTTTGCTGAAGTTTTTCTGATCCATTTTTTCGGTCTCCTTTTTCGTTGTCTTCCGCCGCCTCCTGGTTTGAAAAAGATATTTTCCTTGCTTTCAGGGATGGGAAGCGTTACACTTCTTTTGACGGCTGTTTTCCTGTTTTTCTATAGTTTTATTTTAGCAAAACGGACCTCCGTTTAAAATATAAGAATGTTTGAAAAGGTTTGAAAAAGTCATATGATCTCTGTTTTATTTCCAGATGCCGCCTGTTTTACCTACGACCTCTGCGGCAAATTCCAGTCCCCGTCCCCGGAGTGGATGCACCTGACACGGAATCTCGTCAATTTTGAACTGATGGTTGTGACGGAAGGAACGCTTTTTATCGCGGACGAACGCCGCTCTTACGAGGTTCACCCCGGCGAATATCTTCTTTTGCCGCCGACCGTCCATCAGCATGGCTCGAAAAAGGGAAGCTGCTCTTTCTACTGGCTCCATTTTATCCCGGGTATCCCCTCCGCACCGATCGTCGCTCCTTCTGACCCGACCGCCGGATCGGTTCTGGATGAGTTTCATGCTGCACCGCCATCCTCCTACCGCCTTGAGGACCTCGCTCCCGCCCAGCTTCCATCCAACTACCCCGAAACGTTATGCATCCCGCTCCAGAGAACGCTTTCCTCCCCGAACCGCGTCATCATCCTCATGAAGCAGCTCCAGGACACTTCCCTGCGTTTCCACAACACGTTCCTCAACAACAGCCTGACTGCCGCTGTTCTCGGCGAAATCAACTGTCAGAGTCCCTTCTACCGCACCTACACTTCCGAAACGCAGCGGACGCAGATCCTGCAGGACATCATCAGCTACATCCAGTACCACAGCAGCGAGTCCCTCAAAGTCACCGAACTCGCCCGTTATTTCGGCTACAACGACAAATACCTCTCCTCCCTCTTCCACGAGGGCACCGGGATGACGTTAAAACAATTCATCCTGAAATCCAAAATGGACAGCGCTATGGCCGAGCTGACGGACACAAATCACACGGTCTCTCAGATTGCCTATAACGTTGGATTTCAGGATGCGCATAATTTTTCCACGGCTTTCCGAAAACTCACCGGGATGACGCCGGGACAGTACCGGAAGAGTTATGGGAACCGGAAACTTTCTTTTGAATAGGACGGGAGGATACGACCCCCAGGCACCGCGGGGGGCGGACGCTCCGCTGCGCCTGGGGACCCATCTACGTTTTGGCGGACGGAAGTGATTTACTCAATGGATGGATTCACTTATTCTTTAGAAATTTACTGTTTCTTTTAGAAAATAGACATACTTTGCTCACATTTCTTCACTATACTATATCTCAGATAGTTGATGAACCATTCAAAACTATCTCCCCCCTCATTATGAAAGAGCAGCCCGCATATCCGCGGGCTGTTCTTATTTTTTGTCTTTTTGCACCCCACCTAACGTAAATGCCGCCTGCGGTCGGGGAAAATATCCCGACCGCAGGCGGCCTCACAATCTACCGTGGAATCACATTACTCTTCCGCAGCTTCAATTGCTGCAGTCTCGATAATAAATTTCACGCTTCCATCCATTCCATTTGCCTTACCACTGTAAGAAGTATAAGCACATTTATCCGAATTCAGCGCCTGAATCCGATCCAGTACATCTCCCAGATCATCCTCAAAGGTACTCTTCAGCTTGCTGGTACCCTCTTCTTCAAACTTCTTCGTACCGTCAGCCAGTTCTTTCGCCCCATCGGACAGCTCGTCAATACCATCAACAACCTTGCTGCTTCCCGATTTCAGATCAGAAGCTCCGCTTGCCAGAGAAGAAGTTCCATTTGCCAGTGTAGAAGCTCCGCTCGCCAGCGTAGATGCTCCGCTTGCCAGCGTAGAAGCTCCGCTGTTCAGTTCAGAAGCTCCGCTTGCCAGGGAAGAAGTTCCATTTGCCAGTGTGGAGGCTCCGCTTGCCAGCTGGGATGCTCCGCCTGCTACCTGAGAAGCACCGCTTCTTAAGCTTCCGCTGTTTGCAGAAAGTTTTGCAGATCCATCGCTTAACTGGCTTCCCAGCTGTCCAAGACCTGCGGTCAGCTGTGTCGTGCCGCCCTGCAGAGTCGTAACACCCTCAACCAGAGCCGGTGCATTTGCTTTCAGCTGGCTTGCGCCGGAAAGCAGCGTATCATTGTAAGCACTCAGCTGAGTAAATCCTGCGTTCAATGCATTGATGCCTGCTGTTGCTTTTGCAAAACTCTCATTTGTGCTGCTGTACAGCTGGCTCACACCTGCGGACAGAGTATCGATGCCCTTGTACAGAGTGCTTCCGCCTGCATCAAGCTGTGCCACACCTGCGGTCAGTTTCTGCATTGCACCAAGATTCTGCTCAACAACTGCTTTATTATCGGTGATGGTCTGCATCTGTTTCTTCATGGTCTCAAGCTGCGGCATCAGAGCTGCAACCGTCTTCTGCAGATCACTGTATCGGCTCTTGATGTCGCTCATCTTCTGCTGCATTGCTGCAAGACCGGAGAGATCCGGGCGCTCGATTTCGAAGTTCAGTTCCGGAAGGGTAATCTGCGGAGCTGTAACCGGAGTAACCGAAACGGTTCCGGCGGAAGCGGAAACGCTGACACTTCCGATCTGGTTTCTTGCTTTACTTAAGGAATCGGCAAGCTCTGTATTTCCAGCGCTCTTAGCTGCGGAAATCTGTGCATCCAGTGTAGCTGCTGCTGCAGAGAGCTGATCATTTGCCTGTTTTGCTGCATCGGCGGATGCCTGGCTTGCTGCTGTATCAGCTGCGCTCTGTGCTGCTGCTGTTGCTTCCTGGTTCAGCTGTGCTGCTGCTCCGTCTGCCCATGCCTGAACCTGTGCTGCCATCTGGGTTCCCATCTGCGTTGCCTGATTCGTGATCTGTGCCTCCAGACCGCTTAAGTAGCTCTCAAGTCCTTTGGACAGCGTATCCATCTGGCTCATCAGCTCGTTGCCGTTTGTCATCATGCTGTTGACAGATCCTGCGATTGTGGTGTTCAGAACCCCGGAGAGTGCCTCGGTCTCGGAGATCAGGGTAGAACCGGTGCTGGTCATACCGTCTACCATCGTCAGAAGGCTCTGTACATCGGTGCTCTGCAGCTGCTCGTTCAAACTGGTCAGTCCTTCGGAGAGTTGTTTTGCTCCTGCTAAAATATCATTCTCATCTTTTCCGTCGAGTGCTGCGTTCAGTGTTGCGATTGCACTGTTTACCTCGGTCAGGCCGTCTGCCAGAGGCTGAAGCTGCTCAGCGCCTGCTGCAAGCTGTTTCTCGCCTGCTACATAAGAAGCAACGCCGTCGGACAGCTGTGTTGTTCCGTCGGTGTACTGTTTTACGCCTGCAACGACTTTATTCACACCGTTTACATACTCGGTTACGCTTCCAGTCAGCACACCGTTCTTTCCAAGATACGTCTGGATTGCTTTATTCAGGGTATCAGCGCCCTCGGTGTAGGAGTTTACGCCGCTTGCCAGGGAAGAAGCTCCGCTGCTTAAGGTGGATGCTCCGTTGGACAGGGTAGCTGCTCCGCTGTTTAAGGTAGAAGCTCCGCTGTTCAGAGTAGAAGTTCCGTTTGCCAGAGTCGATGCTCCGCTTGCCAGTGTGCCGGCTCCGCTTGCCAGTGTGCCGGCTCCGCTGTTCAGCTCGTCAGCGCCGTCTTTTAACGTTCCGATACCGTCATCCAGCTCTTTGTAGCTGTCTTTTAAAGTATCCACACCATCGGAGAGTGCCTTGGAACCGTCAACCAGTTCCATTGCAGCATCCTCAAGATCACTCAGTGCATCCTTCAGATCATCGTATCCGGTGATGTTGTCGGTATCGATGGTGTCGAGAACATCGTCAAGTGCAACGGTGAAGGTAGAATCCAGAGAGAAGTTCTCCACATCTGCAGTGATCTCCAGGCTTTCCGGCAGTTCGAAATCGCTGTCACCGGATACCAGATCTTCAAGGGAATCGGAATTTAATCCCAGGCTTTCCTGCAGGCCCGGCATACCAAATCCGATTACGATGTTTCTGCTTCCATCGGAAATGACTTTACCATTGTCGATCTTGACATTGGAGAAAGTATCCTGCGGAAGAATCATTCCGGTCATCAGGACGAATGGGGTGTACATCGTCTCTTTCTTGCCATTGATGTCAACCGTTGTCTTTGTGTTGTTTGTATAGTCAACTTTGATTTTCAGTTTTCCGCTCTTTCCGGCCAGGTCATCCGGTTTGATTTCCTTGCCGTCCAGATAATAGGTGAACTTCACGGAAACCGGAGGTTCTTTTGTGGTTGTTCCCTGATAATAGATATCCTCGCCGTCTGTCTGCCAGGTCAGCTCGTTTCCGCTCTGGGTGAACTCCTCGTCGCCCTTTACGTTTTTGATGTCCTTCAGTTCACTCTCATCTTTCAGGTTCTTTTCCGTTCCTGCGTTCTTCAGCCAGTTGGATACGGTGATCTGATCTTCCGATCCGTCTGCATTTGCATTTACATATACGGTTTCTTCTTTGGAAACCGCTGCGTCCTCTCCTGTCGCTGCATAAACCGGAGCAGCTCCCATAACAGCAGCCATACCAACAGCAAGACCAGACATCATCTGTTTTCTCAGTTTTCTGTTTCTATTCATTGTGATAAACTTCCTTTCTGTGGTTTTTATAATGGTTTTTTATGATGAAATCCAGGATCATAAGAGAAGTAAAACCCGCTCGGAGTAAGATACTGCGGGATACTGTTTCCCTCAGATCGAGGATGTTTTTCCTATGCCTTTCAATCATCTAATGTTATAACGCAAAAATGACTCTTAGTCAACATTAAATACTGCACAAAATTGACGATCGGTCATTTTTTTCTTCGTGCATAGTCACAAAAATGAGAAAATTAGTCATTTTCCCTTTGACAGTTTCCATGTATTCTAACTATAATTGTAGTTAAGTAAATGACACATGATGTGATATTTTTCAGGAAAGGAGACTCTCTGTGGGAAAAATTGACAACAACAAACAAATGAAACGTGAGTCCCTTCTGGACTCTGCTTTCTCACTTTTTATCAACAACGGCTTCAGTAAAACATCCATTTCGGATATCGTGAATAACGCCGGCGTTGCAAAAGGTACCTTCTATCTTTATTTCAAAGATAAGTACGATATTCGGAATCATCTGATTGCACATAAGGCGAGTCAGGTATTTCAGGCCGCCTACTCAGATCTGCTGCGCCACCCGGATATCCATGATTTTGAAGAGCAGGTGCTTTTTATCACCGACAATATCCTCGACCAGTTTGCCGCCAACCACAGCCTCGTGACGCTTATTTCCAAGCATCTGAGCTGGGGATTCTTCAAAAATTCTCTTACCTTTGCTCCGTTTGCCGACACGCCGGCCATCTACACTATCTATGAATCTCTGCTCTCTCATGCAGCATATACGTATCGTTCACCGGAGCTGATGTTCTATATGATTCTGGAGCTTGTAAGCGGTACAAGCTACAACGCTATCCTGTACCAGCAGCCGGTTCCGCTTGAAGAACTAAAACCGGAGCTTTACGCTGCCATCTGTGGCATTTTCAAACAGTTCCGGATCCGTAAGAAACGAAAAAACGCGGAAAATGCAGGCGCGGATCCCGCCTCACTGTTCTCGTAGAAAAGAAAGAATCCTGCTACGGCAGGATTCTCCGCCTGCGGCGGGTCGCTTTGGCGACATAATTCCACTCCGCCGCAGTGCGATCCTGCCCGGAGGGCTTTTTTAATTTACAGGAAAATTCAACGAAGTTTCCTGTAAATCAAAAAATACTTTCGCGGAATCTTTTCAAAAGAAACCACGAAAGTATTTTTATTTTCCTCTTTGCTTATACCTGCTGTTCCAGATATTCACCAATCCGCTGTTCCATCACAGGCACCAGCCACTCGGCATAGCCGGCCTTCATCGGATGAATCGGATCCTGAAGATACAGTTTTCGTTTTTCCGGGGAAACACGGTTGATTTGTTCGTCATTCCAGAAATCGATCACACCGATCTGCCATTTTTCCTGAATTTTCAGAAGCGCCTCTACCATCTTCGCGTACGGCTTGGAATCATACTGTGGATTCGTATAGAACATCACCGGGCAATGCCACGTTTCTTTTGCATATGCAATGATATACTCAATCGCGCCGCAGACAGTTTCGACATCGAAGCTCTCCAGATCGCGGGATTCCGAAATTTCACCGAGCGGGCTGTTGCGTGTTGCATCGTTAGTGGACAGCTGGCAGATAAAAAGATCCACCTGTTGCTTTGGATCAAGCCTGTCGCGCATACGCTCGATGTAGGAATCCTCACCATTATCAATCAGCGTGGTTCCGTTGACCGCTTCTTTGATGCAGGTACAGCTGTCTTTCTTCGCTATGTACTCCGCAAACGAATTGTTGTGGGCAGCAAAGCCCTTCGTCACGGAGGATCCCAAAAATACAACTGTTTTTCCTTTTAACGGACTTGTTTTTTTAAACGGAATACGGGAAACATCGTATCGGACGGAATTTCCCTTTTTAAAATAACCTGTTTTCTTATTCATGCTATATATGCCGCCGACAGCTAAGGCTGCGCCTCCCGCGGCCAGGATTCCGGCTATTATTTTTGCATCCATCGCAAAACCTCCATTATCTGATTCAATACCACTTCACAGATCCTGTCGGATCTTTTTTTCGAATACCCCTATCTTACATCATTTTTCTGAAAATGCAAGTAAACTTTGTTGTCGATTTTGTTCCGATTTTGTTAACAAAATACGGATTTTCTGTGTTCTGGTCGAATTCTGATCGATTCCGGCGATTTTTTTATTCTCTTTCCCTCAAAAACCATTGACTTTCAAGTGCACTTAAATGATATATTAAAAGCAACGTAATTACTATTCTTTCTGTACTTCCAGAGTCCTTCCACGCCTGCTTTACGAAAACCTCTGCGAATACAGAAGCATTGCAAAGGAGAAAATTCTACTATGAAAGAAACAATTTTAGGCAATCACCTGCGAAAAGTTCCTTCCATTGCAGTCGGATGCATGCGGCTTTCCGAAAAATCGAAGGACGAGATGAATCATTTTATCCACTCCGCTCTGGAGCAGGGCGCATATTTCTTTGATCACGCGGATATCTACGGCGGCGGCATGAGCGAGACTGTGTTCGGTGAGGCATTTTCCGGCGATCCGTCCCTGAAACGGGAGGATATTTTTCTCCAGTCCAAATGCGGCATCCGCCAGGGCTTCTATGATCTGTCGAAAGACCACATCCTGGAATCTGTCGATGGTATTTTAAAACGTCTGCAGACGGATTACCTCGATCTTTTGCTGCTCCACCGGCCGGATGCGCTCGTAGAACCAGAAGATGTAGCTGCCGCCTTTGATGTTCTGTTTGAGAGCGGAAAGGTCCGCCATTTCGGTGTTTCCAACCACAAGCCGATGCAGATTGCACTGCTGCAGAAATATGTCCGCCAGCCACTCGTTGCCAATCAGGTACAGTTCAGCATTCCGGTTTCCAACCTTGTTGCAAATGGCATGGAAGTGAACATGGAGACTCCGGGTTCTGTCGATCACGATGGAAGTCTGCTGGATTACTGCCGTCTTCACGACATTACGCTTCAGGCATGGTCGCCGTTCCAGATGCCATCATGGAAGGGATGTTTTCTTGGAAGCGACGAGTACCCGGAACTGAACCGGAAAATCTGTGCACTGGCCGAAAAATACAGCGTCAGTGATACCACGATTGCGGCAGCGTGGATTCTGCGCCACCCGGCGAATATGCAGCTTGTCACAGGTACGGCAAGTGAAAACCGCCTGAAAGAGATTATCGCGGCATGTGCTATTACGCTGACGCGGGAAGAATGGTATGAGCTGTATCTGGCGGCAGGCCATCCGCTTCCGTAAGTTTTTCTGTCCGCCTGCCCATATGCGGAACAAGGCTAAAATCCCATTTTCGGATCCGTGATTGATTTATAACATCGGAAAAGCATTCCTTTGGATCTTATCGATCTTCTGGAATGCTTTTCCCTTTTCCTTTTCTTTTTTCATGCAGCTATCTGCAATCCGCATTGGCTGCCTGCCCATAACCAAATAACTGCTCCGCAGTTTATCAGAAGAAGCTTGCATTCCTCCTGATACAGGCAAGTCCCCAACCACTGCTTATTACTTTTCGTACTCGAAGCAGGTGACTTACTTGATTCGGTTAAATCAGATCTCTCCCACCAGATATCCCTGTTTTCCGTTGCGCAGGAAGATCGGCAGTGTTTCGATCGGCGCCTCAATTTCATAGGCTTTTCCGCCCTCATAAACATCACCGGTATTTGCCAGCGTCCAGGACGCACCGGCCGGCAGATAAACGGTACGGCTCGTTGCTTTTGGCCGGACAATCGGTGCTACAAGGATGTCGGAGCCGAACATGTAAGCATCGGAGATGTCCCAGCATGCTGCATCTTCCGGGAACTCATAGAACATCGTTCTCATGACCGGTGTTCCTTTTTCGTGTGCTTCTGCCATCAGGCTTCTCGTGTAATCGCGCATTTTTTCGCGGACACCGATGAATTTTGTCAGGATTTCATAATTTTTCTCTCCGAAGCTCCATACCTCGTTGTCAGCTCCGGTTCCCTCACGCACTTCGCCAGCCTTGTTGATGATTTCTTCTCTCGGTCTTCGGTTTCCGTGAATACGCATAACCGGGCAGAAGGTACCAAACTGGAACCAACGCACAAGCAGCTCCTGGAAGTCCGGATCTTCGGTCACACCGCCGTGGAATCCGCCGATATCGGTTGTCCACCACGGAATGCCGCACAATCCCATATGAAGGCCTGCGCAGATCTGTTTGCGGAAGTCCTCGTAGGTTGAGAAAATATCGCCGGACCACACAAGGGCTCCGTATTTCTGGCTTCCGAGCCATGCACAGCGGACGAGGTTGACGATATCCTCCTGGCCGCTCTCTTTCTGGCCCTCGTAGAACATACGGGAATACTCTCTTGGATAAATATTTCCGATCTCTTCCACCGGGCCTGCGGCGTAGCGGTAGCACTCGTACTCATAGGTTGAAAACTCCGGTTCAGCCTCATCGAGCCAGAAGGTGCGGATGCCGAGATCTGCATAATTTTTCTTTACTTTCTCCCATACATACTTTCTTGTTCTCGGATTTGTTGCATCCAGGAAGACATTATTTCCATGGAACAGCATCTGTACATCAACACCTGCGTTGCTCTTCACGAGGAGTCCCTGCTGTTTCATTTCTTCGTAATTCTCGCTTCTCCAGTCGATCTGCGGCCAGATGGAAACCATCGTCTCGATGCCCATCTCATGCAGCTCGTCGATCATTGCTTTCGGATCCGGGAAATATTCTTCATCAAAACGATAATCACCGCATCTTGGCCAGTGATAATAGTCGATGACAAAGACATCCAGCGGAATGCCGCGTTTTTTGTACTCGCGTGCCACATTCAGTACCTGCTCCTGATTGTAGTAGCGCAGTTTGCACTGCCAGAAGCCAAGGCCGTACTCCGGCATCATCGGAACTTTGCCAATGGCATCTGCAAAGTGCTCTTCAATTTCCGCCGGGGTATCACCTGCGGTTACCCAGTAGTCGAGCTGCTTTGTGGTGCGTGCCAGCCATTCCGTTGTGTTTGTTCCGAAATGAACCTCACCGACTGCTGCATTGTGCCACAGGAAGCCGTAGCCAAGGCTCGATACATAAAACGGAATGCTCGCCTGCGAATTGCGGTGCGCCAGTTCCAGGTTGCATCCCTTCAGGTTCATTCGCTCCTGCTGATACTGTCCCATACCGTAAATCTTCTCATCCGGGTTGGAATCGAAGGATACTTTCAGCTGATAAGCGCCGCCCTTCAATGCACGGTAATCGTGTGCGCGCAGGCAGAGCGCTCCGCCGTTCGCGATCTCGGAGAGCAGCACCTCGCCCTTCTGATTCAGGAACGTAATCCGCAGCTTCTGTCCCCACGGCTGAAGCTCGAGAACCGCCTGGATTTTACCGTTTTTGATCGTCGCTTTCAGTTCATCCACCAGCTCAATTTCCGCTTCCACCGGTTCCGGATCAAGCAGTGCAATGCTTCCCTCTTCTATCTCCGAAAGAAGCGTACCTCTCACCCGAAGACTGTCCTTCTGCCACGGCTCCATTCGGACCGTCTCCCCATCCTGCCGGAAAATCAGCGCATTTCCCTGTTTTTCAAAATACTGCATAAAAACCTCCCTTTCCATCCCCCGCCGCCCCATAAGCGCACGCGGGCTCTGCTGTTTTCGTTTGCTTTCTACTTAGTATTATACTAACATTTCGGGCAGAATACTTGATCTTAATTTTCATGTTCTAACACTATTTTGATCTTTTTCAATTATTTCCCATTGAAATAAAGCTCTTTCTTAAGGAATCGGAATTCGCCTTTCCCCTGCGTCCGTTTTTCAACGCAAAGAACCCCCGGAGCCATTACAGCCCCGGGGGTTCTCAGTATTTCATTTATTATGCAAGCTTCAAAGTATTAACCTTAACTCCAGGTCCCATAGTAGGAGCCAGAGTAACGCTCTTCAGGTACTGTCCCTTCAGAGTAGCCGGTTTTGCTTTGTTGATTGCACCGATCAGCGTCTGGAAGTTGTCGCTTAACTGCTCCTCAGTAAAAGAAGCTTTTCCGATTGGCACGTGGATAATGTTTGTTTTGTCAAGACGATACTCAATCTTACCTGCTTTGATCTCTTTAACGGCTTTGGTAACATCCATAGTTACGGTACCAGCCTTCGGGTTTGGCATTAAACCTTTCGGTCCAAGTACACGGCCCAGACGACCAACAACACCCATCATATCCGGTGTAGCAACAACAACGTCGTAATCAAACCAGCCATCGTTCTGGATTCTCGGGATCAGCTCCTCAGCTCCAACGAACTCTGCACCTGCTGCAACAGCCTCATCAGCTTTTGCGCCTTTAGCGAAAACAAGGACACGAACCTGTTTTCCGGTACCGTGCGGCAGAACAACTGCTCCACGGATCTGCTGGTCTGCGTGACGTCCGTCACAACCAGTTTTGATGTGAACTTCGATTGTCTCGTCAAATTTAGCAGTAGCTAATTTCTTAACTGTGGAAATAGCATCTGCCGGATCGTACTGAATGCTACGATCAACTGCTTTTGCAGCCTCTAAATATTTCTTACCATGTTTCATTGTCTAATAACCTCCTGGTGGTAGTTGCGGGAATCTCCCTCCCACGTCAATACGAGAAGATGTAAACTCTTCTTCTAAATTAGTCCTCTACAACGATACCCATACTTCTTGCGGTACCTGCGATCATGCTCATAGCTGCCTCAACAGTTGCTGCATTCAGGTCTGGCATCTTCATCTCTGCGATCTCACGAACTTTGTCCTTAGAGATAGTAGCAACTTTCGTTTTGTTCGGAACGCCGGAACCAGATTTCAGGTTGCAGGCTTTCTTAAGCAGAACTGCTGCCGGAGGAGTTTTGGTTATGAAGCTGAAACTTCTGTCTGCATATACAGTGATAACTACAGGGATGATCAGGTCTCCCTTATCTGCTGTTCTTGCGTTGAACTCTTTGGTAAACTGTACGATGTTTACTCCGTGCTGTCCAAGTGCAGGTCCAACCGGTGGTGCTGGTGTTGCTTTACCAGCAGGAATCTGTAATTTGATATATCCTGTAACTTTCTTTGCCATTTTACGGCACCTCCTAAATAAATGTGGTAATTGCGGGAATTTCCCTCCCACGAAACGCCCCTGGGGCATTTCTTACATCTTCTTGACTTCTGCGAAACTTATTTCTACCGGCGTTTCGCGGCCGAACAGCTCAACATTGATGGTAACCATCTGTTTTGTATCGTTGATACTCTGAATCAGTCCGGTTGTATCCTTCCATGCGCCGCCTGTTACAACGACTGCATCGCCGACTTCAAGGTCAAGCTCAACCTTTTCCTCACCACCGGTGATTCCAAGGTTCACCATTTCCTCATCCGTAAGCGGTACCGGCTTGGATCCCGGTCCTACGAAGCCCGTAACACCTCTGGTATTGCGGACAACATACCAGGTATCGTCGTTCATGATCATGTTGATCAGAACGTAGCCCGGAAACAATTTCCGGAGTACCTGTTTCTTGGTTCCGTTCTTGACTTCAACAACTTCTTCCATAGGAACACGTACTTCCAAAATCTGATCCTCAAGATGACGGTTCTCAATTGTTTTCTCAATATTGGCTTTTACTTTGTTTTCATAGCCCGAATAGGTGTGGACTACATACCAGTTTACTTCTGACATTCTGACACCTTTATCCTTATTTGATCAATAAATTGACGAACTCGATTACAGCGCTGTCAACCAGGGTGATTAACCCGCAGGTTACTGCAGAGATCGCTACGACTGCAACGGTCTGCTTGCCCAGCGTTTTGTTGTCAACCCAGATGATTTTTCTGAACTCTGCTTTCAAGCCCTTGAACCAGCTCTTTTTGGATGCTTTTTTTTCAGTTTCTGCCATTGGATCACCTCTTACCAAAGATTATTTGGTTTCTTTGTGCATTGTGTGCTTTTTGCAGAATCTGCAGTACTTCTTTGTCTCCATTCTCTCAGGATGGTTCTTTTTCTCTTTTGTCATGTTGTAATTACGCTGTTTGCATTCAGTACATGCCAATGTGATTTTTACGCGCACGACTTCCACCTCCACTGTGTATTTGCGTTATCGCTTGTGATCCTTGCGGATCAGCGGCGGTCTCTTCATTTCTGCCCTGTTTTTGCTGCTCGTACTTCAGCAATTTCAGGCATAAAAAAAAGACCTTCTTCCATGTCGCTGGTTTATTGTAGCACAGGAACTGCCTGTTGTCAACAAAATTCACCAAAGTACGCTGAGATTTTTTATCAGGATCGTATCGTTCACCGGTGTCCGGCGAACTGTAACACCCTGTTTGTTCGAGGCGGTTCCGGACAGGAAATGATTCTGCGCGCAATTTTTCCTGCGCGCAGAACCATTCTCTTATTCTTTCCCTTAAAAAGCCTTACGCATCCGATCTGGAATACGCGTTTTTCATCTGGTTGCTGAGTTCAAAGAGTACCTTGTGCAGTGTTGCACCCGTCTCTTTTTTCAGCATTTCAGCCATTTTGTTGTTTGCTTCTTCTCTCAATTGTGTCTGTTTTGTTTCGTCTGTCTCCCCTGCAAGCAGCGCATCGTACTGATGGATCAGTGCATGGCCTTTTGCCATCACCTTTTCCTGATACCGTTCAATGTGGAAGATAGAAGACTTATAGGACGCATCTGCCATTGCTGCTATCATGCGGCTTGCCCAGTAGAAATTATCTGTGGAAACCTCTCCCGTTGTGTTGGAAAGATACTCCGGTGTTGTCGTCACATCGGTGTAGAACGGAACCAGCACATTGAATGTATTTGACGCAAATGCAATCCACTGCAAAATGCCGTTGTCTCCTTTGTGATCCGGGCGCATCTGGATGACAGAAAGGAAATCGGTCCGGTTGACACCGATGGAGCGATATGCTCCCTTCCACGATTTATCGCCGTATGCGGCATACGGGTCGTACGGTGTTCCCTGATAGTGGGAGGACAGTACGTATTTCACATCCTCTACGGTGATCTTCTTCTCCGGAACCATCATCCACGGAATATCGTCGGATACCGGTGTGTAATCGGCATCCGGTCCGTCCCATTTTTTCGTGTGCGGGTTCAGACAGCGCTCCATGAACCAGGCACGCGGTGTATTGTAAACGTGATCGGAATCATCGTGGCTTCCGAAGGCATCGCGCGGATTAAAATTTCCATCCATAGAAAGATCCAGATGATATGTTTCAATAAATTCTTTCAAGTCTGCTGAGCACATATATTCCTTCTGTTCGCCGAGTGCATCCTCCAGATCAAAATGGTCGATGCCAAGCTGGTTCGGCATGGCCACATAATGGTCATCCGGCACTTTCACTGCCATCCAGTGATGGCCGCCGATCGTCTCCAGCCACCAGATCTCATCGTGGTCCTGAAATGCAATGCCGTTCATCTCGTATGTACCGTACTGCTCCAGCAGGCTGCCAAGTCTTTTGACACCTTCTCTGGCGCTTTTAATATAAGGAAGAACAATATAAACGAGGTCCTCCTCGCCGATTCCGCCCGGAACCTCTTCTTTTCCGTCTTCCGCCGGCTGATAAACGACAAGCGGATCAGCACCCAGCACACGCGGATTCGATGTGATTGTCTCGGTCGCAGTCATGCCGACCTGCGCTGCATTCACGCCGCTTGCCGCCCAGACACCCTCGCCTTTTTCTGCGTTTGGCACTGCAGTGTACCGCATCGGATTGTCCGGAAGCTCAATGGTCAGATGAGAAATCTCGGTTTTATAGGTTCTCGGCTGCTCCTCCGGGTGAATCACTACAAATTTTTTCGATGTATAATGGCCTGCACCAGAATCGTCGTTTCGCGCGATCATGGTGGAACCGTCATACGATGCTTTCTTTCCAACTAAAATGGTTGTACAAGGCATAGCTATAGCCCTCCTTTTGCTGTCTTATGCTTCCGATTATGACATCTTCAGCTGCGATTTGCAAGCACCATGTTATCTGTCGTTTTCTTCCTTTTTCACAAAATAAACCGTATCAATTCCTTCTCCCCTGTCATCCTTCAGCCGCCGGACAAGACTATATCCCAGCTTGTCCAGGATATGCTCCTGGGCCCCGTTCGTGGACCAGGTACGGAGAGTAATCCGGCTTCCCGGAAATTTTGCTGCGATATCCTTTTCTGCTTCTGCATACATTACCTCCGAAATTCCCTGTCCGCGGTAATCCGGCCAGACGCAGAGGGTGGTCAGATAGCAGGAATCCGGATATGCTTCCAGATTCTCACAGTTAAAGTGATCCTTCCAGGTCATAAAGGCCCGCACGACTCCCTCTTCCTTCCACAGCACCACATGCTGACTGCAGATATTCTCCAGATATTCTGCAATTCCATCCGTCTTTTCTTCTGTCTCGGCCCAGTTCGTCTGGGATGTACTGTTGCGGTGGGAAAGCGGCGGAACGAAATCCTGATCGCACAGCTCCAGCAGCTGCCGGATTTCCTCTTTCTCTTTTCGATCCTCTATCCCGTCCCTTACAACGACTCTGCTCTCGCAGCACATCCACGGAAGCCGGCATACGAGTGCTACGGCTGCACACATGCCATCTTCTACGCTGGCGGCATCGAGCCATTCTTCTCTGGTATGCGCTCCCCCGCCCCGGCAGAAACCGACGCAGATAGCAGGAATATGCCGCGACAATGGGATATTACAGTCTGTGGATGCTTCAGAGCATACCGCCTCTTCCCCATCGGCTGCCTTCAGCGTTTTCTGTGCGCACCGCGTCATACGTGCCATCTGGACAGGATCGGTTTCTCTTGCGCACGGCCGCTTTCCGACGAGCTTGCAGGAATACTGTACCTCCTCACTCTGGCGTGCTGCTATGGTCTCCTCCAGATATGTTTCGCAGGCTTCCAGGCTCCTGTAATCCTCCGAACGGAATTCAAACAGCATGGAGGCATCCTGCGCAATCGTATTAACAGAGGTTCCTCCCTCTATTTTTCCCACATTGTATGTTGTATGAGATGCTGCATCCGTCTGAAAACGGTAAAGCTCTCCGATCAGGCCCGCAAGCTCTGCAATAGCATTTTTTCTTCCGAAATTCAGGAAGGAATGACCGCCCTTTGTTTTTGCCGAAATCCGATACCGGACAGACCCGATGCAGATGGGATACATTTTATCCCGATACAGATCAAAGGCTGCCATTCCGCACAGATTTTTTTCATAATGGTCGACAAGCGCGCGAACTCCGCACAGATTGCCAAGCCCTTCTTCTCCAAGATCCGCTGCAAAAATCAGACCGCATGGAAGCTCCGGCTCTGTCTCATGAACGTATTTTGCCGCCATCAGAAGCATCACAACATTCACGGTATCGTCTGTGATGCCGGGACAACGCCAGATCATTCCGTCTTCTTTGATCTCCAGCGGCTCCTCCAGCGAAAACACGGTGTCCAGATGCGCCGTATACAGAACCTTCTTTTCCTGTTCCGGCCGATACTCCCAGATTACATTTCCAAGCTCATCCGTATGAACCGACTCCATGCCCTGCTGTTTCATCCATTCCATGCAATATGCGATTCTCTGATCTTCTTTTCCCGTTTCCGTCGGGGTCAGTGTCAGCTCCCGCAGCGTCTGCAGCGCAAGTTCTTTGTTGTTCCGGCAAAAGTTTCGGTATTCCTCTTCTATTTCCCATTTTTTACGCATGAAGTACAATCCTTCCTTCTTTGTATTCCCATTCTGTTCCATATCTCTTGCTCACGCGGGTGAGATATTCTGCAATTTTTTCTGCTGTTTTTTCGTCTGCTACGTACGGAATATTTTTTTCTGCGTTTTCCCTGTCCATACCAAGCTCGACCGGCAGAAGCTCCAAATGTGTGCATTTCCCCTGACAGATCTCGAAATACGGCAGCACACTCCGATAGACCTCCGGAATTTCGTAGAGGGAATGTGAGGACTGCTCCTGCCGCCTGGCGATTCCGATGGATGCTGCCGTGTGAATATTCAGACCATATTTTTCCATGTAGTCCGCAGGCAGAAGGCGTACATACTGATTTTCAAAAATAAAATTTCCGAGGCAGTAGAAAATCGGACAGTCATGATACAGTTCGATTCCCTTCAGCTGATGCGTTCCGCCCCCGATCACCGCGCTGGCGCCCGCATCGATACAGGCGTGTGCAAATTCCTCCAGAAAATAATCCGCTTCCTCGTCATTGTCCTTACGGATTTCATGGGAATGTACCATAACCAGGACTGCCTCACATGTCATCTTCGCTTCCCGGATTGCATCGACGGTGCGTTTCACATCGATCGGATTCGGGCTGGAGCTTCTTCCCTCTGTTCCGTCCTTGCTGATTTCAAACATTTTCCCGCCAAATTCCATGATACCCTCGGGAAGCGGAGCGATAAATCCCTCCTGCCGGTGCAGATCCCGCAGTCCGTTGATTCCGGTCACCTCTGCAATCTTTGCAAGATCCTGCGCATGTTTCTCCGTAATGGTATATTTTTCCGAAAAGCGCAGCGGATTTAAGCCCGGCCTGCCAGGCTGCCGTTCCGTCTGGCTTCCCGCCCTGGCTGCATTTTCAAAGGTAGAACAGATATCAATCACCGCAATCTGTCCCGCTGTTGTGTCCAGAATAGCAGGACGCGATGCTTCGTAAAGATTTTTGCCTGCTCCGGCATATGCCACATCCTTTTTTTTCAGTTCGCTGATCGTAGATGCAAGTCCTTCGTAGGAATAATCCATCGTATGATTATTCGAAATCCCAAGAAAATTAAAACCGTAACGCAGGGTATCTTCCAGACACTTCGCATCTGCAGTCAGCCATGTTCCGCCGGAATACGCCGATGCGTAACAGCTGCCGTCCGATATCGTTGTTTCCAGATTCGCCATCCGAACCTCTCCCTGCATCAGAAATTCGCGAATCGGCAAAACATCCTGATATCCCGGCAGAAGCCGTTTCATAATCAGAATATCACCCGCCGCCGATACTCTTATTGTTCTGTTCATTCTTTTTTTGCCTCCCGAACGATTCCTGCTCTCTGCTTTTAGAATCGCATCTTTATCCATTCTTATTTTTTCGTAACGGTTCAAAAGTCCCATCCCGGTTTTTCTTTCCTTTTACATGGTTCCAAATCGTTACTTTTTCTCTCTGTATCTGCTGCTTCTTTCTACCAGATCCGCAAAAAGGCGGTTCATCTCCGGCGCTGAGTGGATCAGCCCTTCCGGATGCCACTGTACGGCCACAATCTGTCCGTTGCGGCTTTCTATCGCCTCGATGGTTCCATCCGGCGCCGTTGCTGAAACCACGATGTCCTCTCCCGGCGTACGCACTGCCTGATGATGCATGGAGTTTACCGCATGGGTTCCCGCCCCAAGGATTTCTGCCAGATGGGTTCCCTCTTTAATTTCTACATGGTGATGCAGATACGACCGCTCCAGGGACTGCAGATGCAGAATTGTAGTTTCCTTCTGTGTATAGATATCCTGGTACAGATCACCGCCGCACAGGACATTTAAAAACTGAATTCCTTTGCAGATGCCAAGCATAGGCATTCCCATCTCTTTTGCTGCCCGTCCAAGTGCAAACCATGCCTCGTCGATCTCCGGGCGGATGGTCTGGATCTGCGGTTTTGGCTCTTCCCCATAATACCACGGATTTAAGTCCTCTCCACCGGGAACCAGAATTCCGTCGCACACAGCAAGTATGCCTTCCGGATCCGCTTTCATGGCAACTGCCGGAATTGCCATAGGAATTCCGCCGTTATTCAGAACTGATTCGATATAATCGCTGTTGACATACATTCTCTCCGCACTTGAAAAAAGTCCCGGCTGTGTTTTATACGTATTTCCCAAGATTCCAATGATCGGTTTTCTCACTTGTAAACTCTCCTTTTTTACCAGATATGCCGAAAACGGCTTCACCTTTCCTGTGAACCCGCTTCCGGCATGCTTTTTCTTTCGTTATCGAATATTTTACAGTACATCCTGATGGCAGATATGACGGATCTTTTCCTCATCTAAAGCACGAATGACATTGGCTGCCATTGCGCTTGCTGCCTCCAGGTCTTCTTTTGCGCAGAAATTGTAATGGCTGTGCGCATAGCGGGATGGAACACCAAGCACCAGACACGGAACTGCTTTTCCTGTCACGCTGATTTTTGCTGCGTTTGTACTTCCGCCTCTTCTTACACTCTCCTGGTATTTGATTCCGCATTTTGCTGCCACTTCCTCGGCCAGTGAAATAAACTGCGTATTGGAAATATAGCTGTTGTCCAGGATACGAATCTGAACACCCTTCTTCATGCAGCCCTGTGCCTGTCCTGCGCTGATGAAAAAGTCATCGGAAGGAGATCCTTCAAATACAATGGCAAGATCCGGTTTTACAATCTGGCTCGTTACCACAGCACCGCGAGTTCCGACCTCCTCCTGCGCCGCAAAGGCACCAACAACATTAACTGCAAGAGAAGCCTGCTCCTTTTCCAGCTGTTTCATCGTATCTACGATGCACGCGCAGCCGGCACGGTTGTCAAATGCTTTTCCGAAGCAGATTTCATGCTCTGCATCGTATTCAAAGGTTACATCCGGCATCATCGGATCACCGATATGGATTCCGAAAACGTTTTCAACCTCCTCGCGGCTGGTTGCTCCGACATCCACATACATTTTTTCAATTTCCAGAGTCTGACTGTTGCGTTCCGCTGTTGTCATGAAATGAACCGGTTTTGCACAGATAATACCATGTACCATTTTTCCGGATCTGGTGCGGATCCATACCGCATGTGCCGGAAGGCTGGTCAGATGAAAGCCGCCAAGCATGATAATGCCAAGGCATCCGTTGTCCTGGATATTCTGTACCATGAAACCGCATGCGTCCAGATGGGCATCCAGCTGGATGACCGGACGGGAATCCTTCTCTGTTCCCGGCATCCGCACATACAGGTTATTCATTGCGTCATTTTCTACATCAAATTCTTTGCAGTAATCTGCTATGGTACGGATGACATCCTCCTCGAATCCACTTGGTCCAAATGCATCGGAAAGCTTACCAAACATTTCTATATCCATTGTTTTATCCTCTTTTCTTTGGGTTTCTGTCAGATTTATATTCTTAATATACAACAAAGCAATGTGCTGTGACAATATCCATCCAGCGATCTGTCTCCAGCTTATTTGTGAAGGTATCTACCTTCTGCATTCCCGGATAAAACGACATCGTGTACGCTTTTTTCCAGTCTTTATAGGTTACCTCATACGTAAAGTGCTCAGGAAGGGCCACTTGGCACTCTTTTTTCTGTCCGGCAACTGCCTTTTTTACCCCTTCCCGGATTTCGGAGATCACTTTTTCTTTCGCTTTGCACCACGTTGACGCACCGACACCATGCTTTGTTTCCACCGTCGTAATGCCCGGAACCAGTTCCTTGGCCTGTCGGCAGATCTCTTCATCTCCGGAAAGAAACAGCACCGGTACGTGATGTGATGCTGCCGTATAGCTGTTCAGCATGCACTCACTCATCACTTTTCCATTCAGATGGATATACAGGCTGTTTCCTGTCGATGTGTGGCTGATCGAAAAATTCGGATCTCCTGCCGGTGCATGGTATCCAAGATACAACACGCCGTCATAGCTGTCGTCGATGCCATACATCATATTGTACGGATGACCGCTCTTTCCCCGGATCAGGGTGACATACTCCGGCATTTTCAGTGGGTCAATGTTAGATGCATCTCCATGACCGTCCTTTACAACGATCTCATCCGCCCCCGCTTCATGCGCCGCTTCGCATGCCGCAACGACCTCTTCGGTCATCTCCTCTGCAAATCTCTGGTACACGCTTTCCTTCTTATGCGTTTCATCGGTCAGTGCCACTCCGGCACATCCTTCGATGTCTGCACTGATAAAAAGCTTCATTTCTGCTGTTCCCTTCTTTCTTTATCATAAAGATGACAATATACGTAATGTCCGTCATCCACTTCATACCGCTCCGGCGCCTGTGTTTTACAGCATTCCATGCATTTTGGACATCTGGTGTGGAATTTGCAGCCTGTCGGCGGCTTGTGCGCGGACGGGATACTTCCCTCAAGCAAAATTCTTTCTCTTTTTGCCGTCGGATCCGGAACCGGAACTGCGGAAAGCAGTGCCTGCGTATACGGATGCATCGGATTGCTGTAAATTTTCTCTTTTTCTCCGACCTCCACGAAATTGCCGAGATACATAACGCCGACACGGTCACTGATGTATTCCACAACGCTCAGGTCATGTGCAACAAAAATATAGGTCAGATCCAGGTCATGCTTCAGTTCATTTAAAAGATTCAGAACCTGCGCCTGAATAGACACATCCAGTGCCGAAACCGGTTCGTCTGCGATGATCAGAGACGGTTCTACCGCAAGTGCACGGGCAATTCCGATTCTCTGACGCTGACCGCCGGAAAATTCATGTGGATAACGGTTTGCATGGTAGTCATCCAGTCCTACCCGGTGCAAAAGATCCAGCACTTTCTTTTCCAGATCCGCTTTATCCTGATACAGATGATGCACCAGCAGCGGCTCTGCAATGATGTCAAAAACGGACATCCGTGGATTCAGGGACGCATACGGATCCTGAAAAACCATCTGTACTTTTTTCCGGATGGAACGCATTCTCCGGTCATTGTACTCTGTAATATCTTCGCCATCCAGATACACATGGCCTGATGTCAGATTTTCCAGTTTGCAGACCCCTCTTCCCAGTGTGGATTTTCCGCAGCCGGACTCGCCTACAATTCCGAATACCTCTCCTTTTTTCACCTCAAAGGTAACTCCGTCTACCGCTTTGACGAATTCCTTTTTCCCAAATCCGCTTCCGGCAACCGGATAATAAATTTTCAAATCCTCTACTCTAAGTAATGTATCCGACATCCTAGTCACCTGCCTTCTCTACGTGATCTGTTTTGAGCTGTCCGCTTTCGCAGAGCCAGCATCTGCTGATATGGCCTTCCTCGATCTGGAAAAATCCCGGTTCTTCCTCGCGGCATTTTTCCGAAGCGTATGGACATCGCGGCTCAAATTTGCAGCCTTTCGGCATATATTTCGGGTTTGGAACGTTACCCGGAATCGACTTCAGTTCTTTTCCGGCGTCTCCCAGTCTCGGAATCGATCCCAGCAGTCCCTTCGTATACGGGTGGGACGGATTGGCGAAAATTGTTTTTACATCTCCGCGCTCTACCACGCGGCCGCAGTACATAACGGCAACATCATCGCAGACCTCTGCAACAACGCCAAGATCATGTGTAATAAACAGGATGGATGTACCCGTCTCTTTTTTCAGCTGATTCATCAGATCCAGTATCTGTGCCTGAATCGTTACATCCAGTGCGGTCGTCGGCTCATCCGCAATCAGGATTTCCGGCTTGCATACAAGCGCCATGGCAATCATGACCCTCTGTCTCTGTCCGCCGGAAAGCTGGAACGGATACTCCTTCATCATATGCTCCACACGCGGAACACCCGTTTTCCGGAGCATGTCCTCTGCCTTTTTCAGTGCCTCTTTTTTTGATATTTTTTCGTGCTGCAGAACACATTCTGCCACCTGGTCTCCGATCTTCATGACCGGATTCAGACTGGTCATCGGTTCCTGGAAAATCATGGAAATTTTGCTTCCGCGCAGCTTTCTCTGCTGTTCCTTCGTCAGCTTTACAATGTCATCGCCATCCAGCAGGATTTCGCCATCAGCAATTTTTCCTTTCGTTCCGGTCAGTAATCCCATCACAGAGAGGGATGTCACGCTCTTTCCACTTCCCGACTCGCCTACGATGCCAAGCGTTGCGCCGCGTCGAAGCTCCACATCGACACCGTCTACTGCTTTGATCACACCGCCATCGGTATAGAAATACGTATGTAAATTTTTTATCTCAAGTACGTTATCAGTAGCCACTTCTGCTCCTCCTTATCAATCGGAAAGTTTCGGATCGAGTGCATCGCGAAGTCCGTCGCCTAACAGGTTAAAGCTCAGTACGGTAAGGAAAATCGCAAGACCCGGGAAAATCGTCACATACATTGCGCTCGTCATATAGTTTCTTCCGTTGGAAAGAAGCAGTCCCCATTCCGGTGTCGGCGGCTGTGCTCCCATTCCCAGGAAGGAAAGGCTCGATGCCGTCAGAATGGAAGATCCAAATGACATGGAATACTGTACAATGATGTCCGGAATGGCTCCCGGCAGAATATGGTGAAACAGAATTCTTGCATCGGAAACACCGATGTTCCGTGCCGCCAGGACAAAGACGGAATTTTTCAGGCTCAGCGTTTTGCTTCGGACAAGTCGTGCGAAGGTCGGTGTAGAAAAGACAGCGACCGCAATCACAACGTTTGTCATGCCGCTTCCGAGGATTGCCACGATGGCGATTGCAAGAATCAGTCCCGGAAAAGCGAACAGGACATCGCAGATTCTCATAATAATAGAATCAATCCATCCGCCGTAATATCCGGCCAGAAGTCCGAGAATGGTACCACAGACTGCACCGACCGTAACAGCGCCGAATCCGACTGCAAGTGAAATCCGGGTTCCACAGACGATACGGGAAAACAGATCCCGTCCAAACTCATCCGTTCCAAACAGGTGCTTCATACTTGGTCCCTGCAGAATCGCATTGTAATCATACTCATTGATTCCGTACGGCACAATTTTGCTTCCGAAAAACGCAAGGAAAATGAGAAAAATGATAAAACAAAGCGCAACTACTGCATTTTTCTGTTTTTTAAATTTTCGAACCATCTCAGAAAACGGAGTTTTAATTCTCTCCTGGTTCTCGGTCTGTACTTTTTTCTTTTCTTTCATTCCACTCATCTCCTACTGAAGTTTAATTTCCGGATTCAGAACCGCATAGAGGATATCGACAATCAGGTTGATGACGATAAACTGCAGCGAAAAGATCAGAATCAGGGACTGGATTGCCGGATAATCTCTGTAATTGACCGATTCAATCAGAAGGGAGCCAAGGCCAGGATAGGCAAATACCGTTTCTGTGACAACAGAACCTCCCAGCAGAAAGCCGAACTGCAGACCCACAACCGTCACGACGGAGATCATGGAGTTGCGGAAAACATGCTTCCAGATCACAACCTTTTCTTTGATTCCTTTTGCTCTTGCTGTTCTGACGTAATCTTCTTTTAAAACCTCAATAATGGAGGATCTTGTAAATCGTGCGATCACGGCTGCAATTCCGACGCCGAGCGTGATCGACGGCATAATCAAACTTTTCAGGCTTGTTCCGCTTGTTGTCGGCAGAATTCGCAGTTTTACCGCAAACAGCATAATCAGCAGAAAGCCGATCCAGAACGAGGGGAGTGAAATACCCGAGACCGCAATCGTCATTCCGGTATAATCCTGCCATTTTCCCCGGTGTGTTCCGGACCACACACCAAAGAGCACACCAACAACCGAGCTCCACAGCAATGTGACAAATGCCAGACGGACGGTATTTCCGAATCTTCCCGCAATTTCCTTTGTAACCGGCTGCTTTGTTCGAAGGGAGGTTCCGAGATTTCCTTTTAAAAGTCCTGTCACGTAGGTAACATACTGTGTCGGAATGGATTTATTGAGGCCAAGCTCTTCTCTTACTGCCTCTACGTCATCCTGTGTTGCCTGCTCTCCTGCAACGAGTCTCGCCGGATCTCCCGGAATCAGGCGGACAAAGAAAAATACAAATGTAACAACAATAATCAGTGTGGGGATCGTACCCACAATACGCTTCAGTATATATTTTGGCATATTGTATCTCCTACTTTCATGCTTATCCTACAGGTACAATCCCACGGATCACTGCCTGCTTTCCTGTTTGTAAGAAACCGGCGCCCTCTTTTGATGGAAGGACGCCGGGGTCTTTTTCATATCCTTATTTCAGTCTGCCGTTATTCGGCTGCCATTCTGGCATTTCTCATGCCGATGCTTCCATCGCCTAACAGATATACTCCGGTAATGTTGTTGCTGGTTGCCCAGATGTTTTTATCGTTTGCGATGCAGAGCAGCGGGAGATCCTTCCATACGATATCCTGTACTTCTCCATAGATCTCACCACGTTTGTCTTCATCTGCAGTTGCAAGACCGTCTTTGAGAAGCTGATCTACTTTTTCATTCTCATAGTAGCTGATATTGTAGCTCATCGGCGGCTCAGACTCGGTTGCCAGCATCGGACGAAGTCCCCAGTCGGCATCACCGGTGGAAGTAGACCATCCGCTTAAGTAGCAGTCAACCTCGGCATCTGCTCCTGCGCAGTCAGCTCCCTGAACCTTTTCATTCAGAACGGCACTTTCCATTCCGTTCAATTCCAGATCAATACCAACCTCAGAAAGCTGCTGTTTGTAGAACTCTGCTTTTTTCTGATTTGCTGTCGTGTTGCTGTACATCAGTGTTGTGGTAAATCCATCCGGATATCCTGCTTCCTTTAACAGCTCTTTTGCTTTTTCCGGATCGTAGGAATACGGATCATTTCCTTTGTAGTGCTGTACTGCTTCTCCTACCATAGAAGTTGCCACAGAACCGTAACCGTTCATAACAACCTGGATATATGCCTCTTTGTTGATTGCATAAGCCATTGCCTCACGAACCTTAACATCGTTGAACGGTGCTTTCTGTGTATTCATGAAGAAGTACCATACGGTGATGCTGTCGCCCATTCCAACGGATACGTTGCTGTCACCTTTTAAGGTGTCAACGCTTTCGGTCGGTACAGACCACATAATCTGTGCGTCACCTGCCTGAACTGCAGATACACGGGTAGCACTTTCTGCAACCGGTTTGAATGTGATGCTCTTAAATCCTGCATCTGCATCTGCCAGAGCAGTTCCGCCGCAGACGTCTGCGTCATATCCCCACCAGTCTTTGTTCAGCTCTACCTTCATATGGTCACCGGCAACCCACTCAACAAATTTGTACTGGCCGGTTCCTACCGGTGCCTGTGCACAGGCATCTTCTCCTGCTTCAATCTGTTTCGGGCTCATGATCAGCGTAGCCGGATGTGCCAGGTTGCTGATGAAAGCACCGAATGACTGTGATAAATAAATTTTAACGGTATAATCATCTATCTTCTCTGCATGATCCAGAACATTGCAGAGGAATGTAGTACGTTTCAGTCCAAGGCTCTTGTCTGCCCATTTATTTACGTTTGCAATCAGGGCATCTGCATTCCACGGAGTTCCATCGGTAAAGCTTACGCCCTCACGAAGATGAATCGTATACTCGGTTGCTTCATCATTTGCTTCATAGCTGGTTGCCAGCATCGGAATGATCTGCATATTCTCATCGAATCCAAACAGACCGTCCATCATCATTCGCTGTACACCACCGGAAAGTGTATCGGAAGTATCCATCGGATCCATGGTGGTAAAGTCTACAGCTACCATTGCCGTAACATCAGAATCCTGGGATACCGACTCGCCTGCCGGAATCGTGATGGTATTCTCCGTACCTGCTTCTGAACCGGATGAGGTCGATGCAGCGGATGCTGTTGATGTGCTCTTACTTGTGTCAGAAGAACCTGTCGATCCACATGCTGTCAGTGCCAGTGCCGTTGCTGCTGCAACCAGAGCACGCATTACATGTCTTTTTTTCATTGTTGTCTCCTCCTTTTCTGCAAGTGTTGCTGTTTTCTTTGTTCTTTCTTTTCACAGATAACAGAACCATGATATAAAAAAGAGCAAAGATGCCTTACCTTTTTTTTACAGCCCCTTTGCTTAATCGGTATTATAGATGTAATGCGTCACTATGTCAAAGCATTCTTCTTGATTTTTTCTTTTCTTTTTTGTCTTTTTGCATTTAGGTTGTTTATTTTCGTCAAAAATGATATAATTATCCTAATTTTTAACCCATTACCACTTTTTAGCAGGAAAAGAGGTCCCTTTATGAACAGAAAACAAAAGCTTGGCAACGTATTGATCATTTCTTCCCGGAAACGAATGCTTTCCGAATTTCAGTCTTATCTTCACTCCGTGCTCGGTGAATATCTCACCTTCAACACCCTTTTAAGAGAGCAGGCCACAGACCCCTCTCTCTTCCGGGGATACCAGTGCGTCCTTTTTCCAAGCGTCCGCGCCATGGAAACCTTTCCGCTTACCCTTGACTCCTCCATTTTGCAGCTCCCCTGCGACCGCGTTTTCAACCATATGTTCCTGGATAAAATCATTCAGATTCCGCCGCACGAACGTGTCTATCTGGTAAACGATGATAAATATTCCACGCTCGCTATCATTTCCCAGCTTGAGGAATGCGGCATCACACAATATGACTTTGTTCCGTTTTATCCCGGATGCAAGGATACCGAGTCTGACATTCAGTTTGCCATCACCGCCGGCGAGCCGCAGCTCGTTCCTTCCCGCATCCCCAATGTGCTGGATATCGGCAACCGTATCATCGATATTTCCACTATTTTACAGCTCTGCGAATATTTCAACATTCCTCTGCAGACCGTAAACCGTGTATCGCGCAATTATGTCAATCAGATTCTTCACACCGTCAAGACCTCAGAAACTTACTATACAAATTATGTACAGACCGAACAGCTCATGCAGGTTATCCTGTTCTCTCTTCCCATTGGCATCTGTCTGTTTGGTGCGGATGGCCGCATTCAGTTCATGAACGCTAAATTTGCACATGCCTTCTCGCTTCCTTCCTCCAACTTTGAAGGACAGCCTTTTTCGGAATGTCTTCCGCCTGCCTACGCGGACACTGCTTTCGACCGCAACGGTGACTGGACCATTCTCCTTTCGGATCAGAAAACACAGATCACGTTAAGCGTTCTCTCTATGGTTTTTCCGGATACAGAGCCTGTTTTTCTTGCGTTTCTTCCCGAGAGCAGATCCACGGAAATGTCGGTACCGAAAGACGAAAAAACGGAAGAAAGCACTTTTTTCGCTTCCTCCCGTACCTTTTCCCTTTCCCTGTCCCACGCAGATTCCGTCCAGAATCTGATGGCGCAGGCCAGACATCTTGCACTTTTTGATTTTCCGATTCTGATCCAGGGAGAAAGCGGTACACAGCGCAGGACACTCGCACGTGCGATCCACAATTTTTCGCGCCGCCATCATTATCCGTTTTCCGTTCTTCATTCTCCGGGAAATGATCTGACCGAAGCCTCCCTGCTCCGGCTTCTTGCCGAAACCAACCATGGCACACTCGTTCTTTCCCAGGTGGACCGTTTTCCGCTTTCCATTCAGGATCTGCTGGTCAATGTTCTTACCAATGTTCATGGTAACTTCTTTTCCGCACCGGAAACCCGCCGTTTCGATGTGCGGATCATTGCTATTGCGGATGATAACCTTTACAAAAAAGTAGAAAAAGGAACCTTCCTGCGGGAACTTTTTCACCTTTTAAGTGCTTCAGAGCTTCAGACAGTCCCGCTCCGCAGACGCAGGGAGGATATTCCCGATCTTCTCAATTACTTTCTGCTTCAGTTTTTCCACAACACCGATATGACCTGCGACCGGATCTTTTCGGAAGGGCTTCTGCGCTTTCTGAAGGAATATGCGTACCCCGGAAATATTCATGAGCTGTACAATCTGTCCTGCAGCCTGTTTACCCGGTACAGCAGCCATAAGCTGCAGCTTTCCGATCTGCCGACATACCTCCGTTCCCGCCAGATGGCTGACGTTTCCCTCACCAACCTTCAATATCAGGTTCTTTCTTTCGTATCGACACATCCAAAAGCAGGCCGCCTGGCAATCAAAAACGGACTGGCCGACGGAGAAACCTTTGTATCCGAAGCGGCTCTGCGCACCGTACTCGGAGAGCTTTCTTCCGCCGGTTATCTCATCGTGCACCGGACAAAAGGCGGATGTGAAATTTCCGAGCTGGGGCGTATGGTTCTGGAAAAATAATTTATTCCGGGAATCCCGGTATTTCCAGAAACTCGGCAAGGCTGCGGTATCTGGCTCCGTCCAGGCCTCTTTTTTCCTTTGCGGTTACCATAGAGTTCAGGATCGCTTCCTCCACAGCCTCTGCCGCTGCTTCAAATGCCTCGTTGATTTTTTCTTCTTTTATCCGGGCACACACTTCCACCTCACATGTACTCTTTGTGTCTACGCGGTTTGCTGTTGTAAATCCGATCATGATTTCACCGCTTCCGTGGCCGGTGTAGGCTCCTGTTCTGGCGATTCCAACTCCACAGCGGCGGATAATCCGGTACAGCTGCCGCTCCGATACCGGAAGGTCTGTTGCCAGAACCGTCATAATTGATCCCCGGTCTTCGGCGCTGCTTCCGCATTCTTCCTTCCGGATCCGCTCCAGAATCTTCTCTCCTGCCGGTTTTCCACTGATTTTCAAATCTCTGGTTGCCCCGAAATTTGACTGTACCAGAACACCAATGGTATATGTTTTTCCGTCAAGCACCAGCGTGCGGGATGCTGATCCGATTCCCCCTTTCAGCCCATAGCAGATAGTTCCTGTTCCGGCACCGATATCACCTTCCGCAAAGTCTGTATCCGCCTGCTCCAGTGCCTGATACAGCTCTTTTTCCCCCACTACCCGGTTACAAATCTCATTGATTCTCGAATCATTACATTCTCCGACAACCGGATTGATAGAAAAAACATCTTCCCCTTCTTTTTTGGTCTGCTGTATCATCCAGGAAATCATGGCATCCGCCACTTTTCCGACATTCAGTGTATTGGTCAGGGCAATGGGCGTTTCAAGAGTTCCGAGCTCCTGTACCTGCACAAGACCGCACGTTTTCCCGAAACCATTATGCACATAGGCAGACGCCAGGTACTTTTTCAGAAACGGATTGCCTTCTCCCGGCACAATCACCGTCACTCCGGTATGCTGATTTCCACTTTCCACCGTCGCATGGCCTACCCGCACACCGGGCACATCCGTAATTTTGTTTCGCGGTCCGTTTTCATGATGTCCGATCCGATATCCGTAATCGCTGATTCTCTTCTGTCTCATCCTGTTTCCTCCTCTTTTTATGATGTACTCCCGGAATTTTTCAGCTCGCGCAAATACAGGCACAAAAAAAGACTCCGAAGATACATTTTTCTCTCACTTTACGCTCTCTTCTCTCTTCTGTCCATACCTCTTCCCACAATTTTTCTTCTTTTCTTTATATTTTTTCCATTTCTTTTAGAATTTGGACACACTTTGCTCACATATTCCTTTTATAATAAAGCTCGGATAGTTGATAAACCACTCACTATCTCCCCCCTCATAAAAAGATGGCGATATACTTTTGTATATCGTCATCTTTGTTTTTACTGACAAAAACGCCCCCGGGCGGAAAACGTAACCACTTCCGTTTTCCGCCCGGGGGCATTCTTTCTTCCTTTTTGCTCAGGCCTCTGCAGCAGCTTCCTCTGCTTCCGCTTCTGCCATCGCCTGTTCGTACTGTTTCAGGATAATGGTCTGAATTTTTTCTCTGGTTCCGGAGTTGATCGGATGTGCGATATCGCGGTACTCCCCGTCCGTAGCCTTACGGCTCGGCATTGCGATGAACAGTCCTTTTTCTCCTTCGATTACCTTAATATCATGTACGACAAATTCGTCATCGATTGTGATAGACACAACCGCCTTCATTTTTCCTTCTTTTGTTACCTTGCGTACTCTCACGTCTGTAATGTTCATAAACTTTTATGCCCCTTTCACCCCATAATCAGATGGCGTATCTTTCGTTTTTTTCGACAACAATTTTGATGCCGTCCTCCCCACAGTGATAGGAGTTTGCACGGATGGTGTCCCTGCTCTCCACAATACAGTTTTCAATGTGAGTGTTGTCTCCGAGATATACATCATTTAAGATGATAGAATTTTTAATCACACAGTTGTTTCCAACATATACCTTCTTGAACAAAACAGAGTTCTCAACCTGTCCGTTGATGATACAGCCGCTGGATACAAGAGAATTTTTCACTGTGCAGCCAGGATTGTATTTTGCCGGCGGAAGATCGTCGATCTTGGAGTAGATGCCCGGATACTGTCCGAAGAAGTAATCTCTTACCTCCGGTTTCAGGAAATCCATGTTGGTTCTGTAATAGGAATCTACGGTAGCAATGTTGCTCCAGTAGGTATTGATCTTGTATCCGTAAATCCGTTTCAGGTTTTTGTAACGGATTAAAATATCCTTTACAAAGTCGTAGCGGTCTTCCTGTGCGCTGCGCTCAATCATTTCGATCAGCTGGCGACGGCGGATGACATAGATACCGGTAGAGATCACGTTGGAGCTCGAAACCATCGGTTTTTCCTCGAACTCCTCGATGCGGCAGTCCTCATTCATCTTCAGGACGCCGAAGCGGCTGGTATCTGCTTCCTTTGAATCCGTGCATACCACGGTAACATCCGCACGTTTTGCAATATGGTATTCCAGTACCTTATTGAAATCCAGTTTGTATACGCCATCTCCCGATGCGATGACTACGTACGGTTCATGGCTGTTTTTCAGCCAGCTCAGGTTCTGACTGATCGCGTCTGCCGTTCCACGGTACCACCAGCTGTTATCTGATGTAACGGTTGGAGAAAATACAAACAGACCGCCATGTTTTCTTCCGAAATCCCACCATTTGGAAGAGCTCAAATGTTCATTTAAGGATCTGGCGTTGTACTGTGTCAGGACAGCCACCTTCTGAATATGAGAGTTTGCCATGCTTGACAGCGCAAAATCGATGCTGCGGAAGCTGCCTGCGACCGGCATAGCTGCAACGGCTCTTTTATTGGACAGCTCTCTCATTTTGTTGTTGTTACCGCCTGCAAGAATAATTCCCAATGCTCTCATATTACTCACCGTCCTTTTCTACAATTGCTCCGCCGGACGGAAGTGTGCCATCCGGGTAATCCTCAAGGGAAGTTTCGCCGGAAATGCAGACATTCTTTCCAATGGTTACGCCATCCGGAATGACTGCCTTTTCTCCAACGGTCACAAGTCCGAATCCGTAAATATTCGGTTTTAAGACGTTCGGCGCTTCCTCGCCAACGCCCATCACAACATGCTTGCCGACATGTACGTTTTCTGCAATAATGGCCTTATTGACCTGGGTTCCCTCGCCGATTGTGCTGTGGCGCATAATAATAGAATCTCTTACAACAACACCCTTTTCAATGCGCACATCCGCACCGATGACGGAATTATGTACCTCTCCGTAGATTTCAGCGCCCTCGCCGATAATACAGCGGTCGACGACAGCGTCCCCTGAAACATACTGCGGACGGATGATATCACCTTTGGTATAGATCTTCCAGAACTCCTCATATAAATTGAATTCCGGAATAATATCGATCAGCTCCATATTTGCTTCCCAGTATGAGCCAAGCGTTCCGACATCTTTCCAGTAGCCGTTGAACTCATACGCAAACAGACGTTTTCCGTTGTCGCGGCAGTACGGCAGAATGTGTTTTCCGAAGTCACAGCTCGGCTGATCCTTCAGGGCTGTCAGAGATTCCTTTAATGCTTTCCAGCTGAAAATATAGATGCCCATAGAAGCGAGGTTGCTTCTCGGGTGCTCCGGTTTTTCTTCAAATTCGGTAATTCTTCCGTTTCCGTCTGTGATCATGACACCGAAACGGCTCGCTTCTTCGATCGGTACCGGCATACATGCGATGGTCACATCTGCGTGATTTGCTTTGTGATAGTCAAGCATCACCTCGTAATCCATTTTGTAAATGTGGTCGCCGGAAAGAATCAGAACATATTCCGGATTGTATGTTTCCATATAAGCCATGTTCTGGTAAATTGCATTTGCTGTTCCTGTATACCATTCACTGCTTGTACTTTTTTCGTATGGCGGCAGAACGGTTACACCGCCTTCGTTTTTATCGAGATCCCACGGAATGCCGATTCCGATATGGGTGTTCAGCCGCAGCGGCTGATACTGGGTCAGTACGCCTACCGTATCAATTCCTGAATTGATACAATTACTGAGCGGGAAGTCGATGATTCGATACTTTCCGCCAAATGCTACTGCCGGTTTTGCCACTTTCTCCGTGAGCACACCGAGACGGCTTCCCTGGCCGCCTGCCAGCAGCATTGCTATCATCTCTTTCTTAATCATGCAATCACCTCTTGTCGTATCTAAAGATTTGCAGTAACTGTAAGAATGTACGGCATACTTCCTGTCTGCCTTCAGAAATGATCCCCTGTCGGTCCTGGCTTTTCATATCCACGCACTTCTTTGATAACTACAAGGTAAATTATACCACACTTCCGTCACATTGTGAACGTTTTTTATAATTTTTCTTTATTTTTTTCTTATATTTTATTACTTTTGACTATGCATTTTTCAACCTGTCAGAACCGCATCATGATTTTCAACAATTTTCGACAAACCGTTTATTATTTTTTTACCAGTTTTTGTCATTTCCCGTCGTTTTCATTTTGCAACATTGCATTTTGCACATGATCTGCTCCATAATGTTTATCTATTATTTTTTATTTCATTTTCATTTTCCTGTGCTTTTTTTCTTTTACTTTTCCGGCAAATACGTGTATACTATTAGCCAGAACAGTTCCGGCCGGATTCCGGGGAAACGGCTTTGGATTTTACTCTGTTCTTTCCTATGATTAATTGAGAAAATTTCCCCAATTCAGTGAAAAGACACATTGAAGGAGATACTATGTACGAAGTAGATTTCAGTAAACCAATCCATATACATTTTATCGGCATCGGCGGCATCAGCATGAGCGGCCTTGCTGAAATTCTTTTAAAAGAAAATTTTACGATTTCCGGTTCCGATGCAAAGGAAAGTGACCTGACCCGCCACCTGACTTCTCTTGGCGCGCAGGTTTTCTACGGCCAGAAGGCGGAAAATATCATTCCTGGCATCGACCTTGTCGTTTACACCGCAGCGATCCACCCGGACAACCCGGAATTTGCCGCCGCCAAAGCTGCCGGCATTCCGATGCTGACCCGTGCTGAACTGCTTGGACAGATCATGCGCAACTACAATACGCCGATCGCCGTTTCCGGTACCCACGGAAAGACGACGACAACCTCCATGCTCTCCCACATTCTGATGGCAGCCGACTGTGACCCAACGATTTCTGTCGGCGGTATTCTTCCGTCCATCGGCGGAAATATCCGTGTCGGCCATTCCGAAACTTTCCTGACCGAAGCATGTGAGTACACCAACAGTTTCTTAAGTTTCTTCCCGAAAATCGGCATCATCCTCAATATGGATGCGGATCATCTTGACTTTTTTAAGGATATTGATGATATCCGCCATTCCTTCCGCGAATTTGCCCGTCTGCTCCCGGCCGACGGCATGCTGATCATCAACGCCGATACGCCGAAATACGATTACGTAACCGAAGGCCTTGGCTGCAAAATTGTCACCTACGCGCTGGAGAATCAGGCTGTCGCTGATTATACCGCTGCCAACATCACCTACGATGAGTTCGATCACCCGTCCTTCGACTGCATCTGCCGTGGCGAGCTGCGCGGTCGCTATACGCTGATGGTTCCGGGACTTCACAACGTTTCCAACGCCCTGGCTGCCATTGCACTGGCCGATGAACTGCAGCTGCCGGAAAACGCCATCCACGAAGGCTTTGCCACCTTCCGCGGAACCGACCGCCGTTTCCAGTATAAGGGTACATACCACGGAGCAAAGGTGATCGACGATTATGCGCATCATCCAACCGAAATCCGTGCAACGATGGAAGCCGCTGAAAACTGTGCGCACAGAACACTGTGGTGCGTCTTCCAGCCGCATACCTACACCAGAACGAAAGCGCTGCTCGATGATTTCGCTGCCGCTCTTTCCCTGGCAGACCATGTGGTTCTCGCCGATATTTACGCAGCCAGAGAAACCGATACGCTCGGCATCTCCTCCAAAGATATCCAGGAACGCATTGTAAAACTCGGCACTGCCTGCGAATATTTCCCATCCTTTGCGGAAATCGAAAACTATCTGAACGAAAATCTTGCCGAGGGCGACATGCTGATCACCATGGGTGCCGGAGACGTTGTAAAAATCGGTGAGGAGCTTCTTGCTTCCGAAAAATAAAATCATTCTTTCGCTTTACCTGCTCCCTGTGGAAAATGGAGTTTTCCTTTTTTCCACAGGGTCTTTTTTTGCTCCGAATCCACACAATCTGTCTTTTCGCCAAATAGTTACGCACATTTTTATTCACAGCTATTTTCCTGTATTTTCGCCTGTTTTCAGAGTTATCCACATTGTCCACAATTTTATACACATTTTTACGATCCACACAATGTGGATTTCCTGTGTATAACTTTGTTTACATAACGATATCACCAGAAAGTCCTATACTTCCCTGTTTTCCTCCATTTTTCAACATTTTTGGTAGATGATAATATTTCACAAAACGGATTTCTCCACATTATCCACATTGTCCACAGTCCTTTTTCATCCACCGTGCCTTTTTCCCGGAATGTTTTTTCCGCAAAACACCTATTCACTTGTCGAAAATACTGTGTTATACTTGGTTGTGTATGAGAAGGCAAGACGTATAATAAAAAACAGATCGCTAAAAGTAAAAATCTGCCGCACGATAAGAACAGGATGGTGTAATTTTGAGTATGCTGACATTAAACAATGACTGCCTGGCCAGTGTGACTGCTGTGCCGGATCTTTTTCTGGAACAATATATGCCCGCAGCCAACGGAGAATTTGTAAAAGTGTACCTTTATCTGCTGAAGCTGGTCAAAGACCATCAGCAGGATTCCACTCTGTCATCGATGGCAGATTTTTTTTCCTGCACGGAAAACGATATCGTCCGGGCGCTGAAATACTGGGAGAAGCAGGGACTCCTCTCGCTCTCCTACACCACTGGGGAAAGCGTTCCGACCGGAATCGCCTTTCTGCCGCTTGTCCGGAAGGAAGAAAGCGGAATCCTTCCAACACCGGAATCCTCGATTTCCGGCCCGATTGCGGCTGCACCGGCTGTTTCTGCTGTATCCGTTGAAATCCCGCAGACGGAACAGACCCCGGCTCCATCACCACAGCCGGCCGTTTCTGCCCCATCTGCCTCTTCTCCGGCAGATGATCTTTCCAGTTCCGGTATTTCCGGACAGTCAGTAGAAAAAAAACACGCTCCCGGCAGCCGCGAAGAACTGCAGCACGTTCTTTACGTTGCGCAGACGTATTTCGGTCATCTTCTGTCGCCAACGGAAATCGAATGCATCATGTTTTTCTATGATGATCTCCACTTTTCCGCGGATCTTCTGGAATACCTGGTGGAATACTGTGTTTCGAAGGGAAGCACCAGCATCCACTACCTGAAAAAGGTAGGACTCGCCTGGCAGGAAAGCGGAATCCGCGATGTTGCCTCTGCCAAACAGGAGACCACGACATTCAACAAACATTACTACACAATTTTGAAAGCATTCGGCATCCGCAACCGCGCACCGGTGGAAAAAGAAGCCGAGATGATGGACCGCTGGCTGAATACCTACGGTTTTACGATTGATCTTATCACCGAAGCCTGTCAGCGCACCGTTTCCAAGATCGGCCAGCCGAGCTTCCAGTACGCGGAAGGCATTCTCTCCAAATGGAAGGAACAGGGCGTCCGCTCCATGGCAGACGTCGAACAGCGCGATGCGGAGCACCAGAAAAGGAAGAAAACCGCTTCTGATCAGAATGCGGCACGAAAAACCGCTCCTGCTGCTTCAAGTAACCGCTTCAACAATTTCCATCAGAGAGAATACGACTACCAGAAGTTAGAAGAACAGCTTCTGAAATAACGCCCGGAGGACGAAACAACTATGGCACTGACAAACCCGCAATACGATGCGATTATGCGCATGTACAACGAACGGCAGCTCCGCCACCAGAGAGAACAGCAGGAGCACATCCGCATTGCTTATGAAAAGATTCCGCGCCTTGCGGAAATCGACGCCGAGATTGCATCCCTCTCGGTTCGGAAAGCAAAAGCGATGCTGAACGGAGACGCTTCCATGGATCTCGACCTGAATGCTGCCATCCGTGACCGTTCCCAGGAACGCGCGGCGCTCCTTTCCATGCACGGCTACCCGGCAGACTATCTCGAGCTGACGTATGACTGCCCGCTCTGCCGCGACACCGGCTACATCAACGGCACGCAGAAATGCGCCTGCTTCAAAAAAGCTGCCGTCGATCTTCTGTACCGGCAGTCCAACGTGGAGGAGCTTCTGAAAGCCGAAAATTTCAGCCAGTTCTCTCTGGATTACTACTCGGACAGCCTGACCAGTACCGGAACACCGCTCACTTCCCGCGAGGCCGCTGCTGCCGCGCTCGAAAAAAGCCAGGCGTTCGTCCGCAATTTCGGCTCGTCGTTTGAAAATCTCTTCTTTTACGGCGACACCGGTGTCGGAAAAACGTTTCTTTCGCACTGTATTGCCCGCGAACTGATCGAGCAGTCGTTCTGTGTGATTTATTTTACTGCATTTGATCTGTTTGACCTGTTTGCACGCTACACCTTTTCCAGTTCAGAAGAAGCAAAAGACGCTCACGCCAATATCTTTGACTGCGATCTTCTGATCATCGATGATTTAGGTACGGAACTGACCAACAGCTTCGTCTCTTCCCAGCTCTTTCTCTGCATCAACGAACGCATCCTGCGGAAGAAATCGACGATCATCTCCACGAACCTGCCCCTTGACCGCTTCATGGAGACGTACTCGGAACGTACCTTTTCACGAATTTCAAGTAACTACACCATCATTAAACTTTTTGGAAACGATATTCGGATCCAGAAAAAACTTTTGGGAGGAACCAAAGCATGAGTAAGGGAACTGAAGGACATTTTGACACACTGCCAATCGGAAGACTGGGACTGATCCCGCTGAACAGCAGCGCCGCACTTGGAAAAAAGGTCGACGATTATCTGGTCAGCTGGAGAAAGGGACGCGGCAATGAATTTGCGGAAAAATATGTCGCTGCCTATGAAGGATATGAGCGTGACAGCTACATTATCCAGTCTCAGGTTCCGCGTTTCGGTTCAGGCGAGGCAAAGGGTATCATCAACGAATCTGTCCGCGGTGACGATATCTACATTCTGCTCGATGTCTGCAACTACAGCCTGACCTATTCTCTGTGCGGCTACACCAACCACATGTCTCCGGACGACCACTTCCAGGATCTGAAGCGTGTCATCGCAGCCATCGGTGGAAAAGCCCGCAGAATCAATGTCATTATGCCATTCCTGTATGAGAGCCGCCAGCACAAGAGATCTGGAAGAGAGTCTCTCGACTGCGCACTTGGTCTGCAGGAGCTGACTGCTATGGGCGTAGAAAACATCATCACCTTCGACGCTCACGACCCGCGTGTCCAGAACGCGATTCCGCTGCATGGATTTGAAACCATCCAGCCGGCTTACCAGTTCATCAAAAACATCCTGCGCAATGCACCGGATATGAAGCTCGACAAGGATCATCTGATGGTCATCAGCCCGGATGAGGGCGGTATGGGCCGTGCTATCTACATGGCAAACAACCTCGGTGTTGACATGGGTATGTTCTACAAACGCCGCGACTACTCTACCATCATTGACGGACGCAACCCGATCGTTGCCCATGAGTTTCTCGGTGCTGATGTCAAAGGTAAGGATATGATCATCATCGACGATATGATCTCCTCCGGCGAGAGTATGCTGGAAGTTGCCAAACTCTTAAAGGATCGTGAGGCACGCAACATCTACATGTGCTCGACCTTCGGACTGTTCACCAGCGGACTGGAGAAATTCGACAAGGCTTATGAGGAAGGACTCTTCACAAAAGTTCTGACCACCAACGTCGTATACCAGACACCGGAGCTTCTCTCCCGCGAGTACTACATCAGCTGCGACCTGAGCAAATATATCGCTCTCATCATCGACAAGCTGAATCACGATGCCTCCATCAGCGGACTGCTGGATCCGGCGGATCGTATTCAGAAAGTTATTAAGAAATTTAAGAATCACGAGAAGATCTGATATTCCAGGGTTCAAAGTTCGAAAGCTGTTCGTGCTTGCACGATAAAGCGTTCGAATTTGGAACCCGCCAAACATGAGGACGTAGCGCCAGCGGATTCCGAATATTTGCAGAATCGCGGAACAATTCGTGAATATCCACAAACGCCGAAACTGTCACGAAAACGGTTTCGGCGTTTTTTTATATTTTTAGCAAATTCTTGCTAGTTTTTTCTTTTTTCGGCTGTATAATGAAATTACATTGTACGACGAAGGAGGTATCACACATGCAATTTGGACATTTTGATGATGCGAAAAAAGAGTATGTCATCACAAGCCCGAAGACTCCGCTTCCGTGGATCAACTATCTGGGATCTGAGAACTTCTTTTCTCTGATTTCCAATACCTGCGGCGGATACAGCTTCTACAAGGACGCAAAACTTCTGCGTCTGACCCGTTACCGTTATAACGATACGCCGCTCGATCAGAACGGACGCTACTACTACATCAAGGACGGCGATACCGTCTGGAACCCGGGCTGGCAGCCGACCCAGACGCCGCTCGATTCCTACGAGTGCCATCATGGCCTTGGCTACAGCCGCTTTGTTTCTTCCAAAAACTTAGTTGCCGCTGAACTGACCGCTTTTGTTCCGCTGGCAGATTCCTGCGAAGTAAACCGTCTCATGCTGACCAACAACGGCACCGAAGAAAAAACACTGGCTCTGACTTCTTTTGTAGAGTTCTGCTTCTGGAACGCCGTGGACGATATGACCAACTTCCAGAGAAACTTCAGCATCGGCGAAGTTGAGATTCAGGGTTCTGAAATTTACCACAAAACTGAGTACCGCGAGCGCCGCAGACATTACGCTGTTTATGCAGTCAACTGCCCGATCGACGGATACGATACCGACCGCGACGCTTTCCTTGGCGCTTACCGCGGAAATGACCGCCCGGAGACCGTTCTGCGCGGCACTGCAGGCAACACCGTCGCCAGCGGATGGGGTGTGATCGGTTCCCACCACATCGACGTTACCTTAAAACCAGGCGAGTCCCGCTCCTTTATCTTTGTTCTCGGCTACTGTGAGAATGCAGCGGATGACAAATGGGAAGCTCCTGGCGTGATCAACAAAAAACCGGCAAAAGAGATGCTCTCTCACTATCAGACCGACGAGCAGGTTGACGCAGCACTTGCAGAGCTTGCTTCCTACTGGGAAGGCCTGCTGGCAAAATATGCGCTCTCCTGTGCAGATGAAAAACTGGGACGCATGGTCAACATCTGGAACCAGTATCAGTGTATGGTTACCTTCAACATGTCCCGTTCTGCATCCTACTTCGAATCCGGCACCGGCCGTGGTATGGGCTTCCGTGATTCCTGCCAGGATCTGCTCGGCTTCGTTCATCTGATTCCGGACCGCGCAAGAGAGCGTCTGCTCGATATCGCTGCTACCCAGTTTGAAGACGGAAGCGCATATCACCAGTATCAGCCGCTGACCAAGAAAGGAAACATGGATATCGGAAGCGGCTTCAACGATGACCCGCTCTGGCTGATTGCCGGATGCGCCGCCTACATCAAAGAGACCGGAGATTTCTCCATTCTCGATGAGCAGGTTGATTTCGACAACGATTCCACCAAGGCACAGCCTCTGATGGAGCACCTGAAACGTTCCTTCGACTTTACCGTAACCCATCTCGGACCGCACAAACTGCCGCTGATCGGCCGTGCAGACTGGAATGACTGTCTGAACCTGAACTGCTTCTCTGCAGAGCCGGGCGAACCGTTCCAGACGACAGGACCTTCCGAGGGACCGGTTGCTGAGTCCATTTTCATCGCCGCTATGTTCGTAAAATACGGCAAAGAGTACGCAGCCATCTGCCGCCGCAGAGGCAATGAGGAAGAAGCTGTTTACGCAGAAAAAGAAGTCGAAAAAGTTTACCAGGCAGTCCTTGATGCAGGCTGGGACGGCGAATGGTTCCTGCGTGCGTATGACGCTGCCGGCGAAAAAGTCGGATCAAAAGAGTGTGAGGAAGGCAAGATTTTCATCGAGCCACAGGGCTTCTGCGTTCTTGCCGAAATCGGCGTAAAAGAGGGTCTGGCCGAAAAGGCTCTGACTTCCGTAAAAAATATTCTGGAAACCAAGTACGGTGTCGTTCTTCTGCAGCCAGCTTACACCAAGTATTACCTGAATCTTGGTGAGGTTTCCTCCTATCCGCCGGGATACAAAGAGAATGCTGGTATCTTCTGCCACAACAACCCATGGATCTCCATCGCTGAGACCGTTGTCGGCCACGGAAACCGCGCATTTGATCTGTATCGCAAGATCTGCCCGGCTTATATTGAGGACATCAGCGAGATCCACCGCACCGAGCCGTACGTCTACTCTCAGATGATCGCCGGAAAAGACGCTGCTCATTTCGGTGAGGCAAAGAACTCCTGGCTGACCGGTACTGCCGCATGGACTTTTGTCAATGTTTCCCAGTACATCCTCGGCATTCAGCCGGATTACGACGGACTGACCTTAAATCCGTGTATTCCGTCCAATATGGAAGAGTTCAAGATCCGCAGATACTTCCGCGGTGCATGGTATAACATCACCTTCCAGAATCCGGAGCACAGGGAGAAAGGTATTTCTTCCCTCACGGTAAACGGAACCGCAGTAGAAGGAAATCTGATTCCGCTCACCGAAGGCTGCACCGAATATGATGTTGTTGCCGTAATGTAATTTTTCAAATTTCAAATCTCCATAAACATAAGGCGAGCCCCGGAAAGCACAACTGCTTTTCCGGGGCTCGTCCCTTTTATTCTTATTTTTTACTGCAGCTGCCGTCTCTCTCTGACACCGGAAAGATCTTTGATGACCTCTCCCGCCAGAATCAGTCCTGCTACGGACGGCACAAACGCTACGCTGCCCGGGATATCACGCCGCTCCGTGCATTTTCTTGCAGCTCCCGGAGGACAGATACAATTTGTCCGGCAGCTGACGCTCATATCCTCAAGCGGACGGAGGGATTTTTCCTCTGAATAAACCACTTTCAGTTTCTTCACGCCGCGTTTTTTCATCTCACGACGCATGACCTTTGCCAGCGGACACATGTTCGTTTTATAGATATCCGCCACGCGGAACTTCGTCGGGTCCAGCTTGTTTCCGGCTCCCATGCAGCTGATGACCGGCACATTGCACGCTTTGGCGCGCATGATAATCTCAATCTTCGCTGTCACCGTATCGACAGCATCCACCACGTATGAATACTTCGAAAAATCAAAATCGTCCGCATTTTCCGGCAGATAGAAGCATTTGTATACCTCTACCTCCGCTTTCGGATTGATATCCAGAATGCGTTCTTTCATTACGTCTACTTTATATTTTCCGACACTGCTTCTCGTCGCAATAATCTGACGGTTGATGTTGGTGAGGCAGACCTTGTCATCGTCTACCAGCACAAAATGGCCGACACCGCTTCTTGCCAGCGCCTCCACGGTATAGCCGCCCACGCCGCCGATACCGAAAACAGCAACAGTTGCATCCGCCAGAAGATCCATGCTCTCCTGTCCGAGCAGAAGCTGTGTTCTGGAAAACTGATTCAATGCCATTTGTTTTCCTTCCTCCTTGTTTATAATCTCTACTACAATAATAGGTTATTTGCTTTTGTCTGTCAACACCTTACGGAACCAGCTCTGCGGAAACTCAAAAACAAAGAGAATGCCAAGCACAATCGCAACTGCATCCTTCAGGGTCAGAAATCCTCTTGCACCGGCGCGCTCCAGATCATTGGTTACCACGTAAAAAGCAGTCCAGTAGATGCCGCTTCCCGGCACCAGCGGGAAAATACCCGCAATCAGAAATACCGTTACCGGACAGCGCTTGTACACCGCAAAGCTGCGCGACAGAAGGATGACGAGCACCGTTGCAAAAAAGATGGACACCGGCTCTGTCGCATGCGGAAGGATCAGTTTATAGCAGATCCAGCCGCAGGCACCTGCCAGTCCGCAGTACAGGTAGTATTTCCGCGGCACCTGAAACAGCAGCGCAAACGCAATCGTTCCGACGCAGGCGGCAAAAAATTCCGCAATTAAACGAATGGTATCACTCATAGCTGCAGCCCTCCCGCCAGTTGATGATATCCTGTGATAATCAGTCCGACGCCAAGCGCAATACAGAATGTCACAAGCAGCGCATCGAGCATCCGCACGGAACCCGCGATGTAGTCCTGATCCGCAATATCACGGATGGCGTTCGTGAAATTGACACCGGGCACCAGCGGAATAATCGAACCGATGATGACCTTGTCCAGATGATGGCCGATCCCCGCCTGATACAGAAAAACGGCAATCAGTGTGACAAGCGCGCCGCCGGAAATATTCGTCGCAATTTTTGACATTCTGCCGCGCAGCAGGTACAGCAGATAGAAGTACAGAACAAAGCCCGACAGAAATGCTACCATGCTGTCCACCACATCGCCGCCGAACAGAAAACAGAAGCACGCGCTTCCGACACCGGATGCAAGCACCTGGTGCCATCTTGGTTTGTCCGGCATCCGCTGAATGTCGAGCAGCCAGGCCTTCGCCTCTTTCGGCGCGTGTAGCCCCTCCTCGATTTCGCGGGAGAGCTGGTTGACTGCCGTTACCTTGTCGAGCCGCGCCGCCGACAGCGGAATGTGACGCACGCGGGCAAATTCCTGCTTTTTTCCACTCTCAGCAGTCAGGAAAATACCACTGCTCAACACAAACGCATCGCTGGAGTTGACGCCATACGCCCGCGCAATGCGGTCGATCGTCTCCTCCACACGGAAGATTTCCGCGCCGCTCGCCAGCAGGATGTCTCCCGCCAGCGATGCCACATCAAGCGCTTCTCTCGTCGATTCTGCGTTCATCTTTGTTTTCCTCCTTTTTCAAAACCGTATACCCATTTTCCTTTCAAAAACAGATACAGGAAAATGACAGAACTGATACTCCAGGTCAGCGGGTAAGCCCAGAAAATCACGCGGATATCCGGGATCAGCCGGACCGTCACGGTAATGTAGCTGACGCGGAACAGGCACCAGACACAGAGCATGACAACCATGGGAACCGAAGCGTGCCCGGAACCGCGGAGCACAGCCGCGATGCAATGAGAAAATGCCAGCAGAAAATAAAACAGTGCAATCGTTCTCGCCTGCATCACGCCGCAATGGACAACGGCCGGATCGCTGTTAAACGCCGCAATCAAAGTCGGTGCGGCTGCATAGATCACAAACCCGATCAGCTCGGCGATGGTAATGGAACAGAGAATGCCAAACCGCGCTCCTTTTTTCGCCCGGTCATACTGTTTTGCACCGAGATTCTGGCTGACAAACGTCGTCAATGCCATCGTAAAGCATGTAACCGGAAGGAATGCAAAACCCTCGATTTTTGCATATGAACCGCAGCCTGCCATCGCCATTTTCCCGAATGCATTGATGTTCGTCTGCACGAAAACGTTTGCGATCGAAATAACCGAGTTCTGGAAACCGGACGGCACACCGTTGCGGATGATTTCACCGAGCGCTCTGCCATCGAAGCGGATTTTGCGGATGGAAAGACGATACTCTTCCTTCGTCCGCAGCAGATGGATCATACAGAGAATCGCACTTGTAAACTGGGAAATTACCGTTGCAAGCGCTGCCGCACCGACCCCAAGGCCAAGGCCGCCGATAAAAAGCAGATCGAGCGCAACATTGATGCACGATGACACGATCAGATAGATCAGCGGGTGGCGGCTGTCGCCGACAGACTGCAGAATGCCGACGAAAATGTTATACATGATAAAACCGAGAGAGCCTGCAAAATACGTACGAAAATATTCGACCGACTGCGGCAGGACATCGGACGGCGTTCCCATCAGCACGAGGATTTTCGGCGCCAGATACATGCCAAGCACCGTCAGCGCTGCACCGGCCGCCAGGCCGAACGCCACGGTCGTATGGATCGCTTTCTGCAGATCTTCCCGGTTTTTCGCTCCGTAATACCTTGCAATGACGACGCCTGCGCCCATTGCGATACCGTTAATAAAACCAACCATCAGAAAGATCAGATTGCCCGAAGAGCTGACCGCTGCCAGCGCGTTGCTTCCCAGAAAATTTCCTACAATCAGCGAGTCGGCCGTATTGTACAACTGCTGGAACAGATTGCCAAGGAACAGCGGGATCGCAAACAGAATCATCTTTTTTGAAATACTGCCCTCCGTCATTCTTGTTTTACTTTCTGTACTCATTCGTAAAAACCCCCATTTCTTTTTCGTACAGTCAAAACCGGTCATCCGCAGGTTCCCGCCCGGTGCGTGTCCAGCCTTCTTTTCAGCAGACACGCACCGGAACTCACCCGAGATGACCGGTTTGGAAATATCCTTTTTTCTATTATATCGAACCTTCTCTGGAATGACAAGCCACAAATTCATGCAGAATGGCTTCGACACGTTCCAGCATCTCCTCTTCCGTGCAGAGTTCTTCCGGTTTCATGGATTCCAGGTAATCGTAGAATGCCATAAGAACGCTTGGCTCCCGGATACCGAGGTAAATCAGCCGCTCTGTCCGCGTCTGGAACAGAAGATAGCCCTCGTTTGCATTGACCGAAATATTCAGCGCATGCTCTGCTCTCTCTTTCGTTTCCCGGATCATACGAAGATTTGCGCGATCCCGCAGCGCCAGAAAGCGGCGGATCAGGGCGATACGCTCGTCAAAGTCCAGCGGAGAATAGCATTCTTTTGGATACTCATCCACGCGCCCCGTTTCCAGGAAACTTTTGATGCCATCCTCTGAAAAAAACATCGTCGTTTTTTTATCCAGTACCTGTGTCTGCATCACCTTTGCGTACTGTGCAACCGCCCGTATCATCTGCTCACGCCCCGGCATTTCTTTTACGAGATGGCGCTCCAGCATTTCTGCTGTCAGAAGGCCGGAAAGACACGGCATTCTCTGGAAGAAATACCGCGGGGAATCTGATGCGATAAAGTGACGAATCAGTGTTTCCGTATAGCCAAGCTGGGACTGTACCGTGTCAAGACGTTCAAACAACGGCTCCGACTGTTTGAAATAGCCTTCAAACATCTCGCGCATCATCCGCAGCGTCGTCTCCTCCCGGAACAAAAGTGCATTCTGGTAATCGGCGCTGAAAGCAAGCGCACAGTGCTCCGTCAGGATGAGGTACGGGAAAAGGCGGAACTCATTCAGCCGTGCCGTCACATTGTCGTAGTAGTACCGCGCACGGTAATCGCAGCCGCAGGCACAGATCGGGAGAATTTTCTGCAGACAACTCAGGTTGTAATTTTTCCGCATCGAAACCATCTTCTCGTTGTTGTTCATGCAGAACAGATGTTGAATCGTCAAATTCGGGTTCTGTTCCCCGAATACCTGCAGAAGTTCCATGGCAAAATCGAAGTCCGGCTGGACCAGAACGGAAATTTTTCCGTCTTCTTTTACAGCTTCACCGAAAAACAGCTGCAAAATTGCATGCCGCACATGCACTGTGCCCCGAAAGGGAATCTCTCCGCTACCCCCCCCCCGTTCAATTCCAGTTTTGCAATCTCCGCCTCATGGAAGATATATTCCTTTTTCCCCTCGCGGCAGCTGAACGTTTCAATCAGTTCTCCGACTGATTTGCGCCGGTAATAAACCTCTTCACCCATCTGGGTAATGTAAAATGCATCCATGAAATCTGTTTTTTCCCGTGGCGTCAGCTGCATGAACTGTGCCATCTTCCGCACAACATCCTCCCCGGACGGATTTCGTTTTCCATTGATGATCTTATACATGAAAGAACGATCGAGTCCGCAGAACTGTGAAAGCGGGTAAACCCCGACATCCTTCATGGTGATATATTCGGATAATAAATCTGAAAAAACTGACATAGAGCCTCCTGTATCTCAATATTTTGCGTCGATTCTTTTCCAATATAGGTAAAAGTTTACCATGTTCAGAGAGACTTGGCAATTCTTCCGTTCGGCTTTGCATATCGTTTTTCTTTTTTTACAGGATTTTCACACTGTTATGGAAAAACCGACGGAAAATTCCGCCGGTTTTTCTCTCTTTCGACCTGTTTAATCTTTTTTTATTCCAAATACAGTCAGTGCCTGACGTGGTGAAATACCGAGTCCACCGACACTAATCAGCGTATCCTCTGCCTCCAGCAGAAGATTTTCCTTCTGGAATCTGACGATCATGCGGCCACCACTCAAACCGTCCATCCGCCGAATCTCCATCTCGAGCGTATTTAGCGTACGCCATGCAGCAGAACCAGCATAAATATGGCCATCCGCTTCACTATAGGCAAAATCCCGGCGCATGGAGAGGACAAATTCCTTTTCTTTCCCGCCTTCTTGTACTTTCCAGTACATCTTATCGCTGCCAAAGGAGAATCGCATCTCCTGAATCGGACTTGTCTCCAGCGAAAACAGACCGCTTCCGCCGATCAGAATTTCTGCGGAATCCGGTAGCTGCTGGTTCCCCATCAACGGAGCAGATACATAAACATGCTTGCTTACCTTCTCTTCCATAAAAGGATTTCTCGTTCCTCTGCGCGGCGGCAGAGCCAGATCTGCGGTACGCTCTTTTACTGCACCGGCAAGCGGGGATGGCGGCAGCTCTCCTGCCTCTTTCTTCACATACGGGATCAGTTCCTCCTGCAGTGCGCTCAACTCCTCCTGCGTCTGTTCTGTTGCTGTTGTCAGGATCACAATCAGATCGAGATCCGGGAACACAACGCCGAACTGACCGTACGCACCATCTGCGCGGAAGGAGCCCGGATAACGGCACATCCAGCACTGATAGCCGTAGCCCTGCGCCCAGTCTTTTACGTGGCCTTCCGAATCGCCCTCCGTCTCAATCTGCTTGCGGCAGGCGCGTTCAAACCAGTCTTTTCGAAGCAGCTGTTTTCCTTCCCACTCGCCCTGTCTGGACAGAAAATACGTGAATTTTGCCATATCCTCCGTCACCATCTTCATACCGCCTCCACCGAGCTCCGTTCCGTCTCCGAGCAGCGCACAGGTAAGGGATGTGATGCCAAGCGGCTCCAGCAGACGGGATTTCAGAAACTCTGTGACGTTCTGTCCCGTTTTTTTTCTCAGAACGGCAGCCAGCATGTTGGTTCCGGCTGTATTGTATTTATAAAATGTTCCCGGTTCATGGAGCACCGGATGATGAAGAAAGGTGGACATCCAGTTTTCGGAATTGTCCATAATCTCCGTCTCGTGACCACACCCCATAATCAGCAGGTGATGCAGCGTGATTTTTTTGAGATTTTCGGATGGATTTTCCGGCAGCAGGTCCGGAAAGATATCGACAATTTTCTCATCCAGCGATAAGATTCCCTCCTGCTCTGCAAAACCAATCGCCGTTGCTGTCAACGATTTACTGAACGAATACAGTGGATGACGGAATTTTTCATCATACGGCTTCCACCAGCCCTTCGCTGCACACTGTCCATGGCGGATCACCATAAAGCTGTGCAGCTCAATCTGGTTCTCTTCGATTCGGTCGAGAAAATTCAAAATTCCTTTGGAGCTGATTCCAGCTGATTCCGGTGTCACATCTTTAAAGTATCCCATTTTGCTTTTCCCCTTTCTCTCAGCCCTTATGCATCAATTTCGTAAAGTTCAACGGAAAGATCGCCCTTCCAGCTTACGCGGTCGTACGGTGTCTCCGGATAAACCACTGTAGAGATAGCATCTACGCCATCCTCAGCAAACAGTTCCAGAATGGAAACATCAAAAACAAGCTCCAGATTCCATGCTCCGTCTTTCTTTCTCGCTGCGGTGCTGATGGAATATTTCTCTGTCATGAAATGCTCACTGAATTCTTTGTAGCCCGCCATGGTACGGTCAACCGTGATTTTGGTGTCGCTTACATAAATCTTCAGTTTCTGTCCCACTGAGTTTTTCAGGCAGATTTTCGCATCTCCCTTTCCGGAAATTTTCAGTCCGAAGGTCTCTGTGCGAATCGTTGTGTGGTTCTCGATCGGGTAACTGCTGTGGCGGAATTTTTCCAGTCCGGCCGGAGCTGCCGCAAGGGTCAGAGCACCATCTACTTCTGTCAGGGACAGTTTTCTTGCCAGAGTTGCCTGACCACAGTACTCTTCTGTCGGAGTCTGTGCTGCATACTGCCAGTTCATACCCCATCCCATCAGCAGAACATCTTTCGCATTCTGGAATGTAACGGCTGCATAGTTGTCGAAGCCTTCATCCAGCCATCTTGGCTCATCGGACGGACAGGTGCAGAGGAATTTTTCTCCATCGAAATCACCCAGGAAATACTGCATTTTGCAGTGGTCGTCCTCGGAGGCTTTTGTCATGCTGACAACAAGAACCCATACATTTTTTCCCTTATACTCAATCGGGAACAGATCCGGGCATTCCCACACCCCCTTCACATGATTTCCTTCCGGTCCGAATTCTCCTGTTTTCTCCCAGTTTTTCATATCCTGGGATGCGTAGAAGAAGACACGGTCCTGCGCTGCAAGAACAAGGCTCCAGCATCTTCTGACCGGATTCCAGAACGCTTTCGGGTCACGGAAATCGGAAATTCCCGGGTTTTTGATGACCGGATTCAGATAGGACTTTTCAAAGTGCCGGCCCTTATCATTGCTGTATGCAATACTCTGCTGTTCCAAACCGTCCTTGTGATGGCTGGTATAAATAGCAATGATTGGCGGATTTTCATTGGTACCATACTCAGAAGAATTCTGCGTATCATACACAGCACTTCCCGAAAAGATAAATCCAAGTTCATCCGGATAAAGTGCGATTGGCTGATGCTCCCAGTGAATCAGGTCGCGGGATGTTGCATGCCCCCAGTGCATCGGTCCCCAGCTGGTATCATACGGGTACTTCTGATAAAAGAAGTGGTACACGCCATCTACATAAACCATGCCATTCGGGTCGTTCATCCAGCCTTCTTCCGGTGAAAAGTGAATTTTCGGTCTGTAATCTCTTTTTTTCATCATTTTTGTAAAACCTCCCAAGATAAACAACGGTCTGCAAAACCACTTCCATCGGCTTTGCAGACATCCGTCGTTTTTATTTATAGTAACGCTTCAGAGTCCCATCTCGATTCTGCCATGCTGCATCGTTACCGTTTATAAATGTTCCATCCCCTATTTTTTAATAGTGTACATTTTCACTTCCAGATCTCCGTCTGTGGAAACCACCTGATACGGAGCATCCGGGTAAACGCATACGGAAGCGGTCTCCAGACCACCATCTGCATAAATCTCCAGATAGGAAACGTCAAAAATAATCTCCATGTTGACATTTCCGCGCATGTAACGTTTTGTTGTAGATACCAGCAGATCCTCTTTTTTGAAGAGCTTCGGATCTACATCATCAAAGTAACTAAGGTCGCCGCTCTTAGAGCGGTCCACCGTGATGCTGTCCACCGTTACCTCGATGACTACTTCCTCACCTCTGCTGTTTTTCAGCGCAATTCTTCCGAAATTGCCCTGCACGAGAAGTCCAAAGCTCTCGGTCAGCAGCGGCTTCTGATTTCCGATCGGGAAGGCACCCGCACGGTACTCATCGATCCCGAACGGTTTTGTTTTCAGGCGGTAGCCCTCCTCGGTCTCACAAAGTGAAAGTTCTCTTGGCAGTGTCATCAGACCGGAATACTCACCGGTCGGAACAAAGTTCGCGTAGAGCGGATTAACGCCCCATCCAAGGTAAACCGGACGGTCGTAGTTTCCATACGTTACACCGGCATAATTGTCGAATCCGAAATCAATCCACAGCGGCTCGTCTGTGATCTCGGTGCACTGGAAGGTATCTCCGTCAAAATCACCGACGAAATACTGTATATTGGCACGGCCTTCGGTTCCCGGATGTATCATGCTGACTATCAGAATCCATTTGAATCCGTCAAATTCATTTCCTGTTTTAGCACGGATCAGATCGGTGCATTCCCATACAGTCGGCACTTTATTGACACCGACACCGAACTCGCCTGTTTTCTTCCAGTTTTTCAAATCCTGGGATGCGTAAAACTCTGCGTGGTCGCCGGATGCCAGAACAAGGCTCCAGCAGTCCTTTTTGTCATTCCAGAAGACGCGTGGATCACGGAAATCCGGTGTGCCCGGGTTTTCGATCACCGGGTTGCCATAATATTTTTCAAAATGCTTTCCCTGATCCAGGCTGTATGCAATACACTGCTGCTCCAGGCCCGTTTCCATATTGTGCGCCGTGTAGACAGCCACCATCGGTTTCTCACCGTATTTCGCAAATCCGCTGGTGTTATTTTCATCGTATGCCATACTTCCGGAGTACATCGTTCCGATCTCATCCGGGTACAGGGCGACCGGCAGATGCTCCCAGTGAATCAGGTCTTTCGATACTGCATGACCCCAGTGCATCGGTCCCCATACAACGTCATTTGGGTTATGCTGATAATACAGATGCCAGATACCATCGATATAAATCAGTCCGTTCGGATCGTTGTTCCAGTTTTTCTCCGGTGTAAAATGAATGTTCGGTCTAAAATCTCTTTTTCCCTGTTTACTCATAGGATCCCTCTTTTCCTGTTCTCTCTTTTCCTATTTTATCTTTTTCCATTTGGAACTTCAACAAAAAAGAAATAAGAACGAAATAATCTTCTTTTTAAATATGGCCATGTTATATGGGATACAACATGGCCACATTTGGAATTTCTTTAGTTATAGAACATTAATTGCAAATCGTTTACGTTACTGTTTTTTCGTAATCGCTTTTCGCCCGATTTTTAGTTTGCTGCAGAAGCTGCTCGATCTACTGCGCCCTGGTAAATCTCAACCAGTTCGCTCAAACCAGCGCCCTCAAGCTCTGTCTTATAGGACTCCCAGCTTGCATCATCAACGCCGCCGGTTACCCATGTAGTGATGTAACGGTCAACGATATCGGAGACGGTCGGCTGAATCTGTGCCAGACGCTGAATCTCTTCCTGGGTCATCAGAACACGCGGAATGGTGTCATACTCTTCCATGATGTCATCTTTACCGTTTTCTTTCTGCATCTCGAGAAGTTTTACAGCATCGAAGGTGTAGCCGCAAACGGTGTCATAGTACTCGTTCTGAACGATCATAGAACCACGGCAGGTTGTGGAGTTTACACGAGCCTCACCAAAGTTCTTATATTCCGGATTCAGAGGTTTGTAGTTTCCGTTTTCATCGAGCGGTGTACGAAGAACGCCGTCTTCGTCTTTCTCATAGTTGTATCCGATTGCGCCCCAGTTAGATGTAACAGAGATTTCCGGATCGCCTACCATGTAATCTACAAATCTTGCAACAACGTGCGGGAATTTGCAGGTCGTTGTGATTGCTGTATCGGAAGAATCCTGCAGCTCAGAGTAGTTGCACTCGAAACCGGTCATACCGTCTTCGCCCTGCAGTCTCGGAACTGCTACGTACTGATCATGTACTTCCTGGTTTGTAATTTCCTGATCGCCCCAAACACCGAAGGAACCGATCTTTGCAACATTCTCTTTGATCAGAGAAGATTTGAATGACATACTTTCATCTGCCTCGAAGGAACCGTTCCAGATCAGTCCTTCTTCATACAGCATGTTGAAAAATTCTGCTGTTTTCTTGAATGCTTCGTCTGTTGCAGTGAACGTAACTTTTCCGTCAACCATTCTTAAGTGATCCGCATAGGAGTTTCCTCCGCAGTAGGAGTCAGCGCATCCGAATGCACCTGTGAAACGATAGAACAGGTTGTAGGAACCAAAGGTATCGGTTGCGCCGAACCAGGTTGCCATCGGGATTTCATCGTCTTCGCCGTTTCCGTTCAGATCGCCGCCGTCGCGGATTGCTTTCAGGCAGTCTACCCACTCGTCTACGGTTGTCGGCACTTCTTTGCCTACTTTATCCAGCCATGTTTTGTTGATCACGAATGGTCCAGGTGTTAATACAAGACCTTTCATTTCCTCTACGTACGGGAATCCATATTTATGGCCGTTCGGAGCGGTGATCTCAAGCTGATACTGCTCATTGTCATCGAGGAATGCTTTCAGGTTCGGCATATACTCTTCGATCAGGCCTTCGGTCGGAAGGAATACATCCTGGTCTGCGTACTGAACTACGGTGTTTCCGGATTTACCATCGCCGAAGTTCCAGAATACATCCGGAAGATCCTGTCCGGAAGAAAGCATCAGATTGATTTTCTCTGTTGCGCTCTCCTGCGGGATCGGCTGCCAGTCAAACTCTACTCCTGTGTCCTCGAACCATTTCTGGCACATAGCCAGGTCGCCTACTTCTACGGTTCTGTCTGCAGAGTTTACGATCAGAGCGGAAATTTTTCCGTATTTCTCTTCGAATTTTGCCGGATCTTTGATGATCGGAAGGGTACCGTCGAGCTGGATGATTCCCTCATCTACTGCTTCCTGCTCTTCTGCTGTGAGACCTGTGTCACCTGCTTCTGTACCGGATGCAGAGGTGGTGTCTCCTCCTGTGCTTCCTGCACCGGAGCTGCTTGAGCTGCCGGAGCTGTTTCCACAGCCTGCGAGCATGCTGGTTACCATAAGGCTTGCCAGTAATACGGATACGATTTTTTTCTTCATATTGTTCCTCCTTTATTTTGCTGCCTTTTCCGGCAGTGAAATACGTTAGTATTTTTGTATTCCTACACATAAACCATGTCTGCTATATCCATGAATTCTGCAACAATAAATTTTCTGTTCTGCATCAGCCCTTGACTGCACCGATCGTAACACCTTTTGCGAAGTATTTCTGCAGGAAAGGATATACGCACAGAAGCGGGAATGCGGAAACAACTACGACACAGTATTTTAACTGCTCAGCCAGTTTCTGTTTTGTTACCATCTCAGAAGCACTACTTCCCATCTGGTTGGACTGGTTCATCAGTACCAAGTTTCGAAGAACGACCTGAAGAGGCATCTTGCTGTCATCCTGCAGGAACATCAGTGCGTTGAAGAACTGGTTCCACATTGCGGTTGCATAGAACAGACACATAACTGCGATGATCGTTTTCGACAGCGGAATTGCAATTTTGAAGAAGAATCCAAAATCGCTGCAGCCGTCGATTTTTGCTGCTTCGAGAAGCTCGACCGGAATACCACTTTCAAAGAAGGAGCGGCATACGATCAGGTTGTAAGCGGACACTGCTACCGGAAGGACCATAGCCCATGTTGTGTTGTAGATGTGCAGCTGCTGTACGGTTAAGTACATCGGAATCATACCGCCGCTGAAGAACATCGTGAAGGTGAACAGGAACATAATCGGTTTTCTTCCTACCATATCGTATCTGGAAAGTGCATAGCCGGCCGGAATGGTGCAGACCAGGGAAATCAGCGTTCCTAATACGGTATATTTGATGGTGTTTGCATAGCCGGTCCAGAGCGGCTGGTATTTCAGTGTGGTTTCATATCCGTTGGTGTACCACGCTTCCGGATAGAGAAGAATTTTACCGGAGCTTACAACAACCGGGTCTGTAACAGATGCCAGAAGCACGTAATACAGAGGATATACAATTGCAATACAGACAAGGATCATGATGACGGTATTGATCACGGTAAAGACCTTGTCTCCCGTACTCATTTTTACTTTTTTCTTTTTCACAGTGTTATTATTTGCCATTTTTCAAGCCCCCTGACTCTTAGAAAATACTGATATCGCTGGTCTTCTTTGCAACTGCGTTTGTGATAACCAGAATAATGAAGTTTACAACGGAGTTAAATAAGCCAACGGCTGTCGCAAAACTGTACTGTGCGGTCTGGAGACCTACTTTGTATACGTATGTCGAAATGATCTCACTGACGGTTGTGTTGGTACCGTTCTGCATCAGATAAGCTTTCTCATATCCCACGTTCATAATGTTACCTACCTGAAGGATCAGCATCAGGATGATGGTCGGCATAATCAGAGGTAAATCAATGTAAAGGATCTTCTGAAATCTGGAAGCACCATCCATCGTTGCTGCTTCGTAATATTCCGGGCTGATTGCGGTCAGTGCTGCGATGAAGATGATGGCGTTGAATCCCATCGTCTGCCAGATGTTACTTCCGATGAAGAGTTTGCGGAAGTACTCCGGAAGGCTGGTGAACATGATTGCTTTTCCGCCGGCTCCCATAACTGCGTGGTTTACAAGACCGTTTGCGGAAAACAGTACGGAAATCAGGCTGACTACAACTACGTTTGACATAAAGTACGGTGCGTAGGAGATGGTCTGGATGATTCGTCTCGGTCCGCTTCTCTGTACCTGGTTCAGTAAGAGTGCGAAGATAACCGGAATCGGGAATCCGATGATCAGGCTCTCCAGACTGATGACGATCGTGTTCTTGATTGCCGTCATGGCAATACTGGTACTGAAGAACATCTTGAAATACTTGAAGATCGGATCTGCCCACGGACTTCCCATGATTCCCATGCGGCCTTTAAAATCTTTAAAGGCGATGATCAGGCCGTACATTGGATAGTAAGCAAAAACGATCAGCCAGATCAGTGCAGGAATCAGCAGGATGTACAGCTGCCAGCACGAGAGCGCTTTTTTCAATTTTCCACTTTCTGCCGTTTTCGGCGATGACGTTTTTTTCTTCATAGTTCCCTCCTTATTTCTCTAAAAGCTTTACCAACCGCTTTTCGTTCCACATTTGCATCGTTTCCGTTTTGGCACTTTGCCTTGTGGAACCTGTTCCATACCTGTATCATAGTACGCAGTTCGCCCAATGTCAACAAATCATCAATATTTTTTCGTCATTTTCAATATTTTCACAATTTTTATTTTGTGTTTTTGTGCAATATGCATCCTGTTTTTCATAAAATTCACACTTATCTTCTTTCTTCTCCCATTCTCCTGTTCCACATGTTCCGCTGTTCCATGCTTTTCCTGTTCCATATGTTCCACTTTTCCGTTTTTCACTATTTTTTCGACAATTGCAACTGTTTCAGCAGCGATTTCATATCCTTTTGCTCAGTCTTTCTGCCCTTTTGCCGTATATAAGTTGGTTTTATTTCATTTTTATTTTATACATGAAAAAGAGACACCCTTTCTTTTCAGATCGAGTGTCTCTGATATCTGTTCTTCTTCTGTTCTATCGCAATCCCGGAAAATGATGCAAAATTCGGTAATTCCCTGTTTTGTTATCTTCAGGTACTTTCTCCTTTTCGGAAGGTCACATCCACAATCTGCTCCATCTCCTCAATCTTCTTTCCGTCAATCATGCGGATGATTGTGTCCACGCTCCGCTTTGCGATTTCCGGCACATTCTGACAGACCGTCGTCAGCTCCGGTGTCAAAAAGCGGGTAAAATCCAGGCCGTCGTAGCCAACCACCTTCAGTTTTTTCGGAATCTTAATCCCTTTTTTCTGCAGCATCTTCATGCACGCTGCCGCTGTGACATCGGCTGTAAAGAGTCCATCAATTCCATCAAAATGGCTGATGTATTTTTTCCAGATCGTCGGGCCGCTCTGAAAATTCAGAATCTTGCTTCCGGCATCAATCGCTGTAATTTTACATTTATGCTGTTTGCAGACTTCCGCAAACCGTCGGTAACGATCCATGGAGCAACCACGCTCTGTTGCACTCGATGCAAAATAGAGCACATTCTTACATCCTGCGCTCAAAAGCGCCTGCGCCGCAAGCTCACCGCCGCGCTTATGGTCGGAATGTATACACGGAATCCCTTCGGTGACGTAGCGGTCAATCATGACAATCGGACGGTGAATTTCCGCCAGGCTGACAGAAGACGGGATATCCGCACAGCAGATAATGCCGTCCATGACATTTCGCTGCAGCATTTCCACAAATTCCTCGATGCGGTTCGGATTGTCCCCAACCTCGCAGAGCATGCACTTGTAGCCATTGGTGTACAGATTATTCTCGACATGTTTAACCAGAGATGCCATAAACGGATGTGAAAGATTCTTAACAACAATTCCGATAAAACCGGACTTGTTGCGGAACAGGTTCTGGGCAAGCTCATTTGGTTTATAGTTCAGTTCCTCCACTGCCTGCATGATCTTCTGTTTTGTTTCATCGGAAATATACCCGCTCCCATTGAGTGCACGGGATACCGTTCCGATTCCTACTCCCGCTTTGATCGCGACATCTCTAATACTTGCCATAGTTTCTCCTAACTCCTATTCTGACACTGGGCTGTTTTCTCTGACTCGTTCCGGCTTTTCCCCCGCTGCCGGTCTGTGGAGCCCGTTCCACAATGCTTGATTACTTTTATTTTAAAGCACCGCAATCTACAAATCAAGTTAAAAGCTGAAAATTTAAGTACAAAAAACAAGCGACTGTTTGGATCATTTCCCTTTTTCTGGTGAAACCATCCAAACAGCCTCCTGTGTTTTTGTCACTTTTGTCTTATTTTCCAAAAACGCTCATTCATGCGGGCATGCTTTGCGATTTTTCTGGAATTTCATATGTCCCTGAACATTCAGAAACGCTTAATCGTTTTCCAACGAGATATCACCATCCTTTGTCATCAGTGTGATTCTGCCCGCTGGCTGATCCGGTACATAAGAAAAGCTCTGCTCGTCCTCCTCTTTCTGCATCAGATTCTCCATGGTATCCGGTACATCGATCTCCCCAAAATCTGTCTTTGCCGTAATTTCCAGCCGTTCCAGATCTTTTTTACCCAGTTCAAGTTCAATATCGCCGTAGGAGTTTTCCACCGACACGTCTCCGGAAAGCTTCGTATTTTGGATTTTCGCATCGCCATCCTCCAGCGTGATCGACCCATTCTCCCACGTTCCACTCTTCAGTTCCACATCACCGTAATCTGCTTTGCATTTGATATTCTGCATGTCACATCCGAAAAGTGTGATATCTCCATCCGCATTTTGCAGTCTTCCGCTTTCCGCCTGGATGCCATTCATCTGCACATCACCGAATCCCATCGTTACCTCTATTTTTTTCAGTACCTTCTTTTCTGGTACATACAGAATCACTCCTGTTTCCGACTGTTTACCGCCACTTAAGATTTCTTCCGTAAAGTCAATATTAATGTAAATCGTATCGGACACTGCGCTTGTCTCTTCGATGCTCAGAACACCGTCCCGCACGCGATATTCCACTGCAGTCTCTCCTTTTTTCGACGGAATCCGCCAGGCGAGATAACAGGAATCGTCACCGGACGGAAGGATGTTCAGGTCGCCGATCGTAAGGTCTGCCTGCAGTTCATCAAAATCATCAAGTTTTATCTTTTCCTGTGTGGAAATGCCGTCTTCTTTCTTCGCAGAACCGCTCATCGCATTCAGATCATACGTTTCCGCGTATGCTTTTCCGCCGCTTGCCCATCCGCTGAACATCAGCACTGCACCGGCAATACAGCAGGCACATCCTGTCAGTAATGCTGTTTTTGTCCATTTTTTCATGATCTGCTTCCTCCTTTTTTCGTTACCTTACGTGTACACCACACGAACAGCCGTCCCATCCATTTTGCAAAGTATACTCCGAACACCGCGCACAGAATACTGATTCCCAGCATGAAAACGCCCATTCCGGTAATAAAGCAGAATCCGCCGAAGGAAACCGAGACTGCCAGAATGCCGCGCAGCAGCATCTTAATTCCGGCGGCCACGCCGACAACTGCAATCAGAAAGACGCTCATATCAAGCAGTGCCGCACAGAGGGCCGCGCAGAGCAGAACGATGAGAATGCTGATCAGAATCGGGGCTCCGATCGGGGCTGCAAACAGGGCGAGAATCGCGATCCAGACGACGTTGGCGCCTGTCGTTTTTTTCTTCTCTTTCTGTTTTTCTTCCTTTTCCATTGCCTCGCGTTCATCTACTTTTTTGTCCAGAAGATTCCGCATCAGCTCGGCGGCTGCCTGTTTCGGTGTTCCGAGTTCTTTGATCACGGCCTGCTCATTTTCCGGACCGGCATCTGCAAAATACTCGGTGAAGTATTCCATCGCATCTTCATAGTCGCTCTGCGGAAGCTTCCTCAGATACTTTTCCAATTGTTTCAGATATTCCCCACTCGTCATTCTTTTTTCCTCCACTCGATGATGTTGTCAATGGTGTCACGATAGGACTTCCATTCGCCCTGCAGGTAAGCCATCTGTGTTTTTCCTGCTTCTGTGATCGAATAATACTTCCGTTTTCTGCCCTGGTACTCTGCGGAATACGTCGTCACGTAGCCCGCCTTTTCCAGTTTTTTCAGGATCGGGTACAGTGTCGACTCTTTGATGTCTGCAACCAGTTTGATCGTCTGGCTGATTTCATATCCATAAGAATCTTCCCGATTCACAATCGACAGGATCATAAATTCGATCAGCAGTGCTGATACCGGAAAATACATAAAAAACCACCTCCGTTAGTTTCTGATATGTAAAATATTTATATATATATAATTTATACATATCATAAGACTATGGAGGCGGTTTGTCAAGGGGAATATATAAAATTTTTACATATTCGCTGTCATGTCATCATCTGTGTTTATTTCAGGGCTTTTCCGGAACCGAATGCGTCGCCGACTTTGTCGCCCATGGCGAGATAGGTGTTGTTGACCGGGTCGAAGGCGATTGGTTTCAGTTTTTTCGGGTCGATCTTTCCGTCGGTCAGAACGCTCTCGTCTGCGCAGACGTTCACGATCTCGCCGACCAGAATGCCGTTGTCAAAGCTTTTCACTTTGCACTCCAGTGCCATCGGAAGCTCTCATTGAAATCTGTGACTACACCCCATGCAGCATTCATGGCATCCGGGTTGCCATCTTTGTCGTATGTTGCAATGATCAGAACCGGAAGTGGATACATGTTTGGTTTTGCTCCAAAATTTTCTCTGCAAATTTTCTTAATCGTTTAATTTTCTCGTCATATCATGCCATTCCTCGCCGCCCCAGGTGGATGCGGAGATTCCCTCGTCGTGGAAATTCATCTTTTTGTACATCTCCACCTTATCCTGCAGGCAGGTCAGAATGAGCTGTTTTCTTCCGTTTTTCTGTTCCCGGCGGCTGTACTCTTCCATCAGCGCGCGGGCGATTCCCTGGCCGCGGTATTCCGGCAGGACACTGAGACCCAGCAGCATGACGTTTTCTCCCTTCGGGTCGTACAGACTGATTTCATCGAAAAAGGCATCACGGAATTTTGTCTCGTTTGTTGCAAGTCCGTTCAGCGTTCCGGCGATTTTTCCGGTTTCTTTGTCTACTGCCGCCAGAAACAGCTCCGGCGCGTACTGCACCCGCTCGCGCATGCTCTTTTCGGAGCACGCCTCATTCGGCGGAAAGCACGCCAGCTCAATGGCAACGCCCTGTTCCATTTCATCCTGGCGGATGGTTCGAAGTTCATATCGTTCCATTTTATGGTATTCCTCCATTGCCCGCTCAAAAAACTGCAGAAAACCGTCTTCCACGGCAAGCTGATCGAGCGCGGCTTCTTGCTCATTCAGATCGTAATAATATTTTCCGGTCCGCAGATCGATCGACAGACGGTCGAGCGGAAAGCCTTTTTTGCTCATCGGATGGGGTGTGCTGACCATGCGGAAAGGAGCGCTCTCCATTGACGGGTCCATCGCGTCATAGCGGTGGTCCGCATCAAGAATCAGCGAAACTGCGTTTTTGTAGCGTCCCGTCAGGCCGCCGTACTTTTCTGCAAGGGCGGCGTAATGCGCGGTCATTTCTTCATCGGACAGATACTTTCCGTTCACGGTCCGCACATGGACGCCGGGCTGGTCGTCCTCTGCCACGTTGTCAAAATACAGACCGGAATCACAGGAGAACACCGGCATATGAAGCGCGTTGAAATACGCCTCCGCCTTTTTCCTGGCATTTTCCAGCGGCGTTTTTCCATCCTCGATAATCTCTGGCTGCTTAACACCGCCAAGATCTTTCAGCCCGATCAGCTCAATCCCAAGACCGGCAAGGCGGTGACGCATCGCGTCGAGTTTTGCCGGGTTGCCGGTTCCGTACAGTAACTTCATTTCTGCCCCCTTCTATGCCTCGATGCCGAACTCTTCCGGGCGGAAGCGCGGGCAGACATTTTCCGACGATGTGATGACGGATGCAGCAAGACGCGTACCGATTTCAACTGCCTTGCCAAGCGTTTTTCCATAGGTCAGACCGGCGGAAACACCTGCGCAGAACGCATCACCGGCTCCTGTTGTATCTTTTACCTGTACTTTCTGCGCCGGGCAGAAGCCGCTCTCTCCGTCTGCTTCCGCATAAACCGCTCCGTCGCCGCCCATTGTTACGACCATGGCCGGAACATTTGCCGCTTTCAGACGCTCGGCGAGAATCTTTTCCATCTCGGCCGGTGTTTTTTCGCTGTAATCATCGGAGAAGAAAACGCCTGCCTCGATCTGGTTGCAGATCAGGCAGTCAAATTTCTGCAGAAGATCTCTTCTGCTGACTGCGATGTTCATGTTGCTGACAACGCCGTACAATTTTTTATCGTATTTTTCACAGAGCTGTACCAGCTTTTTGATGATCTCTTTGTCCATATCGATCTCTGCCACAATGGAATCGCAGTTTTCGATAATTTCATCTCCGTTTTCTTCCAGAATATCGAGAATCGGCATCAGGTTCGGGCGCTGGGAAATGGAGCCCGCCAGGTCACCGTTGTGATTGAAGACAGCAAGCCATGTTCCCATACCGTTCGGGATTTCTTTCATGTATTCGGTATTGACTTTGTGGCGCTGCAGTTTGCGCACAACATCCTCGCCGAGTGCGGTATTATCCGCGATTCCAAGGAAGGTCGGGCGCAGTTCCAGGTTTGCGATATCCTCCACCACGTTTCGGCTCACACCGCCGTGGATGTATTCGACATGGCCGGCGTTTCTGCCGTCCGGGACGTAGATGTCCTCTGGAAAACCTTTGATATCCACAAAAACTGCTCCTAATACTACGATTCCATTTTTATTTACTGCCATGTTTCTTTTTTCCTCTCCTGTTTTTTCATTCCTTCTTTTTTCAGACAAGCCTCTTCGTCTGTTTCACGAAATTTCTGTCTTATCAGCATCCAAATAATGCAAGGCACTTTTACATTGCTGCTCTCTGCTACTGTCTCGACAGTTGAGACAGTGAAGAACGCTCAACTCCTACACAATCCATCCGCTCTGACCTCTGATTGGCCATACACTCGCAGGGAGTTGAGTTGCCGGATTTCACCGTCTCGACCTGGAAGCTGGTCCTTATTTCTTTGTTTTGACATCAAGACTACCGTCTCAACGGTACTTTCGTTGTTCCAACAAAGTTCCTGTATTTCCCTGTCTCCAAAATACACCGGGAAGCGGAACTTTATGTGCTTCAGGAATCTGCCATCCGGCTGCTCCTGCTCATAAATGTCCACCTGTTCTACAAAGCTGTTAAGAAATTCTTTCTTCTCCAGGTCGGTGAACTTATCATATAGTTTATCAAAATATAAAAGAAATTGATAGACGTTTTCTTCTGATATTTTCTGTTGCTGAATATTCAGCAGGCGATTCTTGACTTCTTCTATACTGTTCTCCACGCCTTCAATCTCATCATACAAACGGTATAACCTTGTCTCCATATCCTGATATTTCTTCTCATAAAATTTATCCATGATATCCAGACTATCCATCTGCTGTCCGAGTCTTGCTTTTGCTCCTGTCAGCTGCTTATGCTGCTTTTCTAATCCTTCAATCTCTTTTTCTATTTCTTCTGTATCTATTCTTGAACCGATTTTATTCAGAATTGCTTCTTCGAATTTAGGATTCTTCACCAGCTTCCGAATAACTTCTTCCACTGCATTATTAATCTTCTCCTCGCTCCATTGTTTACGATATCCACATTTATGACCGTCTACCAGGCGACGATGTTTGCAGGCATAATAGAAATAATCCTTATATAAGGTTCCGTCTTTCTTTTTCTTTCGGTTCACATTCCCATACATACCGCTTCCACATAACGGGCATCTCAATATTCCGGATAAAATATGCTCATGCTCGAGACTATGTGTCTTTTCATATTTCACACCTGTTTTTTCCCGTTTTTGATGTGCCAGCTCCCAGTCTGTTTCCGAAATGATTCCTTCATGGATACCATCGTGTAGCATATAATTTTCCTGCTTTACAATACGGTATTCATTTCTTGTACCAGATACTTTCTCGTTCTTCCTTCGTCCATAAGCCAGCTTTCCACAGTATACCGGATTATCCAGAACGCCTTTTATAAATGAAGCGGCAAATGCGTCCAGTGTATTATTCTGTCGTTTTTTCTTTTTATATCCATGCTGGTTCAGCCATGCAGCAATCGCAGAAATTCCCATATTTGTATGAATAAATTTATCATAGATCAGACGAATAATCTCTGCTTCGTCCTCTGCGATCTGCAATTCTCCATTTACCAATTCATAGCCATATGGAGCAAACCCGCCGTTCCATTTTCCTTCCCTTGCTTTCTGCTTACGTCCTTCCATTGTCTGAACAAGGATATTCTCTCGTTCGATCTCTGCCACCGCAGACAGAACAGAAATCATCAGCTTTCCACTATCTTTTGAGCTGTCAATCCCATCTTCAACACAGATCAGATTCACTCCAAAATCCTGCATCCTCTGCAAAGAGTTTAATACATCTGCCGCATTACGACCGAATCTGGAAAGCTTGAACACCAGTACAAACTGTACCTCATCTGTTCCATTCTCAATATTATCTAACATTCTCTGAAATTCCGGTCTGCCCTCTACGCTCTTTCCAGACTTACCTTCATCGGAATACTCATTTACGATTTCCATATTCTGAAATTCTGCATATCTCTTGAGTTTTCCTTTCTGAGCATCCAGACTGTAGCCATCCACCTGCATGGTTGTGGATACTCTGGTATATATATCGCATTTAATCTTTTTATTCTTCATAATCTTCCTCGCAGTATAACTCCGTTTTATTGTCCCAACTTTATTTTAGTACTTGTTCCAACTATTTTCAATACTTATTTTCTTATTGACTCATTTCTTTGTCAATCCTATAATTAATACAAAAAAAATCCTCTAAGACAATAGGTATTTCACTATCTCTTAGAGGATTTTTCTTTACTTTAAATGGTATCTGGTAATATTTTTCCAGTTTTCCTTTTTCATACTGATTCCCACTCTGTGGCAATGAAAGTTTTTTATGAAGCGGTGTATCCGCAATAGCATCTACCGTTCTGTATGTGAACAGTCGTTCTCCATGTGCACATACGTTTCTATACTTCGTGAGAACCGATAGAAACTGCTCCATCTGATGCTGATTCAAAGGTTCAAAGTTTTTTGATACTTTTGATTTTAAGGATTGAGGAAATACTCGGAACATTTTTGATAAATTTCCAAACGTAAGTACATTCGCCAAAACCCATAATGGAATTTCACCATATGTCTTGCGATAATAATTGATATATGTATAATCTGTGGTCGTTGTTGCCCGTTTCAAGGTCGCTATCAACTTTACGATTGTTGCATGATTTCTTTTTGTATGATTATAATTATTAGCATCCAGGTACTGCTTCTGCTCTGCTCCATACATTTCAGTAAAATAGTATGACATCAAAGAACGCATCTGTCGCTCAACCTGCAGTAAATATTTAAAGAACAACTCTCTAAGCTCTGCATCAAACTTATACAGACTGACTATTTCTTCAAAACTTGTTCCTGCTTTATATTTCTTTGTATTCGATATTCTAAAAAGATGTTTATATCCTCCCATAAGAGGAAAATATCCTATTTGGCGTAACATCTCTTCTGCATATTCTCTGTCGTTTATTTTTATTCCCTTTTCGTCACTGATCCAGGAAACCTGATCACTAAAAGAAGAGAATTTTTTCGGTGTCTGCATATCATTTCTCCTTAAAACAAAAGAGGGAGAGACCCGCAGGCTCTCCCCCGCCTGTAGGCTTCGCAAGTTTCTACAGAACGATCACTGAGCTTAGTATACGTCATTTTAAATGTCCTGTCAATACGCCAAAACATTCTTAGCCATACCCGCTCAGAAGTATTCTATGCTGTTTTTTCTTCCTTATTCTGTTTTTCTTCCTCCAACTCCCGGAGGACTTCTTCGCCGTACTTATCAATCATCCGTACCAGAAAATCAATGCACCGCTCAAATTCAATATTCTGTTGCATAAGCTCCTCCCGTCATTGTTTTGATCTGAGCTTATTTTACAGAACCTGCCGGAAAACCACATTGAATAGAAATTGATTGTAAATTGACACAATCAATTTAAAAATATCCGCATTTTCTTGAATCGAATATATGTTCGCGTTATGATAGATATACTTAATCTTAACTACGAAAGGGGAATTTCTATTGAATCGATGCGATTTTTCTTCTATTAGCACTTGCTTAAAAAATCATATCAGCGAAAGTAATCAAATGAGTCAGCCTGATTTTTTATACGAATTATTTGAAGATTTTATGGATGATCCGGCAAATCAGGATTTTTCTATGGATAATGGTCTGGTTTGTCGTTGGCTGACCGGTCAAGCAAAGATCAGTCCCAAAATATCTGCCTACTATTCCAAACCCAGTAATCAGAAAAAACTGGCAGAAACCATTCACCAGAATCTGCTTCCATTGATGTCTGACTGCAATATGGCTATGCAGGATATATACACATTATTTATACAAGATGACACCATCTCCGATGCCAAAAAGAAAAATCTGGCTTCTCTGTACAAACCAGCCAGCTCACGTCTGCTTTTTCTTGCAAAGCTGATTTCTTTTGGCATGGAGCGACAATTTATCAAACGTGATACTAAAAATCAAAAATTAATTGCCGGAGGTGCCCTGTCACCCATTGTGCTGGATTATATTATGGACAGTGAGGTTCCGAAACCATGCCGTCATTTTATCGGAAGAGATAAAGAACTGGAAGAATTATATACCATGCTTGAAGAAAACCGCCATGTTTTTCTTTGCGGAATTGCCGGTATTGGAAAAAGCGAACTTGCCAAAGCCTACGCAAAACATTACAAAGATCATTACACTAACATTCTATATGTAGAATATACCGGCAATCTTCATCAGGATATTACTGACATGGATTTTATTGACGATCTGCCGGAAAGCACTGAACAGGAACGGTTTCAAAGACATAACCGTTTTCTGCGTTCCCTGAAATCTGATACTCTGTTGATCATAGATAATTTTAATGTCACTGCTACACAAGACAGCTTTCTGTCAGTAGTATTAAAATATCGCTGCCAGATTTTGTTTACAACCAGAAGCAGACTGGATGAATACTGTACTCTGCCATTAAAAGAAATATCAGATATGAACGCTCTCTTCCAACTGGCATCAGTATTTTATTCAGAGGCAGACACGTACCGGGCAACAGTTGAAAAAATCATCGAAACTGTTCACTCTCATACTTTTGCCGTGGAACTGGCAGCAAAACTTCTGGAAAATGGAATCTCGACTCCAGACCAGTTATTAACAAGACTTCAGGCGGAAAAAGCATCTTTCCATAACGAAGATAAAATTAAAATAATCAAAGATGGACAAAGCAGCAAAGCCACCTATTACAATCATATCCATACGCTGTTTTCTCTATACACTTTATCTCTTAAACAGCAGGATATCATGTGTAATCTATGCTTTCTTCCTTCCACCGGTATTTCTGCCCGTATATTTGCCAAATGGCTGGAACTGCCCACACTAAATGAAATCAACGATTTAATTGAGACTGGTTTCGTTCAGACAACAACACGTCGCACACTCTCTCTGCATCCGATGATTCAGGAAATCACTCTTTCAGAGACAAAACCATCTGTAAGTAGTTGCCACACATTGCTGGATTCTTTACAGCACATATGTTTAATGCATGGAATGGAAGTAGATTATTATAAAAAGCTATTTCAAACAATAGGAAATATCTTAGATCTGATTGAAAAAGATGATATGCCAAAGTATCTGCTTTTTTTGGAAAATGCATTTCCATACATGGATAACTATAACTATCACAAAGGTATGAAGGAAATCATTCAGGAACTGAAGGTACTGTTAAAGACAAAAAGCATTGGCACCGACTCTGACCGGGCGTTATTACTGGATTTTCAGGCAGCCCTTGAAACCCAACCTGAAAAAGCAATAAAACTGGAAAAAAATGCACTTGCCCAGATAGAAAATATCACTGCTGACAATGCTCGCCTCGTTTCTAACCTTCATGCCAATCTTGGAGGACTTTACCGCATGAACGGTTATCCCGATCTTGCAAGAGAACACATGGGAAAAAGTATCTCACTGCTTGACCAATTTAACCTGCTTCATATAAATGACAGCATACCTCAGATTGCCAATTATGCAATGCTCCTAACAGAACAGCAGGAACCCGAAAGAAGAATCTCCGAATTGCAAAAATTATCCGGCATCATCAAGGAATACCATTCCGATAAATGTCTGGATTATGCCAAAGTACAGGAAAACCTTGCAACCATTTATCTGATGACCGCCAATCTTTCACAAGCCAAAACACATTTTAAAAAAGCTTTCAAAATATATGAAAAGATCTGGGCTGATGAGCCTGAAATGATTGAAGCAAAATATCGGGAGATTCAGGAGTTATATCCACAGATTGGATTTTCCATTGGAAAAACTCTATCTGGTCTTTTAACATAATACGTGCAATTTAAGGCGGGCAACTTGCCCGCCTTAAATCTTTAAATTATGCTTTGATTTTTCCAGAAAATATTTTACTTACTTTGTTTTTCATGAGTATGAATACAATTTTTACTTATTTCCGTATCTGCGAAAACTCTTATAAATAAAAGGCAGTAAGGCTATTGCCATCACGGTATACATTACCATTACAAGCGGAATTTGTCGAAATACACAATTCCCAATCTGATAAATAAGTGGGACTTTTACACTTGCCTGTACATTTGTCAAAATTGTTGGTATCAAATTGAAAAGCGTTGTATACCCAGAAAGTGCCCGTCCTATAAATGGCAATAAGCAATATAAAAAGAACGGAATGCAAACAGCGACACTAATTGTATGCATTTTAGCCGCTACTAACATAGACACTGAAGCCGCCAGCATACTGGCTATAAATCCACATACAACTGTCAACAAATAGTATTGTCCATATGACATAATGTAAATACTATATGCCTGATACATTTGATAGGGTGTATTCATACCACTGGTTCCCATAATTCCAAAGCAAATCACACTAAGTAATATAATTCCCATACAATAAATCATAACTGTCGTAACTATTCCTGCCAGTATTTTTGTTTTAACAGCTTTTGTACGTCCATACTTTGTAGAGAAAAATACTGCATCTGCTTTTGTCTGAAAATCATCTGCAAATATTCCAGCACAAATAAAACCAACTATGATTGCCAGAATAATAGAATACGTTTCTACATACATAATCATAGTATCCCATGAACTATAAGATTCGTATTCTACTGGTAATTTTATTTCATTATATTTCTTTTCCAAGTATTTTTTCTGAACAGCAGTCTTTCCATATTCTTCTGCCATCTTTTTCATATTTTTATGATAAGTGTTATAGAACTCTTGTATATTTTCTTCTGTAATTTGATTCAGAACACTTTCATCATATTCTGCATCCGGTGTTAATACCGATATTATAAAACCCCTAATATCATCTATCGGTTGTAATGTCGTTCCGTAAATCGCATTTTCTTCTGAGGATTGTGTCACCGCATTTTTATTTTGTTCTATAACTTTTCCAAGTTCATCTTCTGTCAATGTACCTTTCCATGCTCGTCTGTTATCTGTAAGTTTTCTTGTTGCCATAATTCCAGTACTAGCATTTCCATTCTCATCCACATAGCGATTACTTGTAACTGCAAATCCGCTAAAAATGACAGCAAGTATCAATGCCAATCCGATTGCAAATACATTAATTTTCTTTGAAAAAATTCGTTTTAATTCTAATTTAAGCATCTTATTTTTCCTCCGATTTTTCTCCAAAATAAAATAGAAATGCATCTTCCAGATTTTTTTCTACAGCCACAGCATCTTCTGTTGGCTTTTCTATTGAAATAATTCTAAGCTCTGCTCCGGTTTTTGTTGTTTTTATATTTCCAACCAAATATTCATTCATATATTTGTCTATCATACTTCTCGAAACATTACATTGCCATACCTTTTCTTTCATAGAAGATACTAAATCTTCCGCAGTACCTGCATAAAAAAGTTCTCCATCTTTCATTAACATAATGTTATTCGCAATGTACTCAATATCCGATACAATATGTGTAGACAAGAGCACCAAACGTTCTTCCGACAATTCACTAATTAAATTACGAAAACGTATTCTTTCATTCGGGTCTAATCCAGCGGTAGGTTCGTCCAGGACAAGAATTTGCGGATCGTTTAACATCGCCTGTGCTATTCCTACACGTCTAACCATTCCTCCAGACAAATTCTTCATTTTTCTTTTACTGAATTTTTCCATTCCTACTTGATTTAATAATTGCTTCACTTTTTTTCTGGCAAACGGCATTTTTAACCCTTTTATAGAAGAAATGTACATCATATAATCATATACGGTCAAATCTGGATAATATCCAAAATCCTGTGGTAAATATCCCAGAACTTCTCGGTATTCACCTCCTAGTTTCCATATATCTTTACCATTCCATAATATTTGTCCTTCTGATGGTTGAACAATCGTACAAAGCATACGCATTAATGTGGTCTTTCCTGCTCCATTTACTCCAAGCAGTCCATAAATTCCTTTTTCCATAACACAATTCACTTTATTAACAGCATTTACTTCTCCGTATTGTTTTGTTACATTTTTAAATTCTAATTTCATACGTGTAATCCTCCAAAATTTTTTCATCAAATACTAATGACTTCTGAACACAAAAAACAAAATATACAAAAGTCAATATCAGCATAGCCACCCATACCGGAGTTACAATTTTCTGATAAATAACATCATTTGCAACAATCATCATCCATAAACCAACCCATACCAGACAAGAAAGCACTGCTATATATTCTGCTTTTTCCCATCTGCTGTACAATACACGAAAACATATACAACATGAAACATTTACCGGAAGCAAAAAATTAACCACCAAATCACTTAACGAGAGTATTGTTGTTTGATATGTAATTGCCAAAAACACCATAACGATCACCAGATCCACTACTCCAAACATTAACATTCTTGCTGTACAAATCTGACGCAGTGTGTAATAAGACGCCTGCTCAATCTCAATCGCACCATTTCTTCTGTTTTTCCAAATTTCCGGGATAATCAGAACCACAAATATTGTGGCAGATATTCCCATAATCCTCATCATATCTTTTATGTCTGACGTATAATTACTCAACCATATCCATAGACACATAAGAACACAACCTTGTAAAATCCACCATCTTTTTTTTATGAATTTTGTCTGCTCATACAAAAATTCAAAATAAGATGTTCTATGCGATTGTTTCGATAAAACCGACTCTGACAAAATATTCTGACATGCTTTTACTGTTTTGTTCTCTGCTTCAGCCCTTACATACTTTTCTTCAATCTCCTCTTTATATTCCTTTATTTGTTGCTTATAATTCTTCATCTTTTTTCACCTCCAACTCTTTCATTAAAAGTTCTTTTGCTCTTCCGATTCGATATTTTACAAGAGAAAGTTTGATATGAAGTAATTCTGCAATTTCTCTTTGCTTCAATTCCTGAAAAAAATATAAAACTGCCGTTTCTCTAATTTCTTCCGGTAACTTTCTCACTGCCTGTTCAATAGTTAATCGGACTCCTAGCTCTTCTACATGATTTTTACTACAGTCCTCTGATTTTAGCAGTTCCTCTGATGGAATATCTTTTTTCTTTTTGTAATAATTTTTAACGGTATTTCCGGCAATTGTATAAAGATAATTCTTAACTTTTCCATATTCTTTATATCTATATAAATTGGAAAAGAAACGTGTAAACACTTCTTGTGTCAAATCCTCTGCCTCATATGGATCATTGATATGTAGCAAACAATATTGATATATACTTGAGTAATATTTTTTGACCAGTTTTTCACACGCATCTTCATCTCCTGCTCTTGCTAGATGTACTAACAAAGAATCAGTTTTGTATTCCATTCGCAAATTTGCCTCCCTCTGTTTTCTAAATAATATAACAATCCTACTATAAAAAAAGTTAGGATTCTTTTGTTTATATTTATATTTTTCTAAAAAGGCGCATGGATTCATCAAATCCATACGCCTAATTTACATATTGTTATTATTCTTTCCGAATCCTTTCAACAATGCTTTCCCGACTCATCTTTTCAAGCTGATACTTTGGTATCACATACGCAATCCCAACCAAAATTGGAATCATAAGCACACATGGCACGATTGTAAGATGCAGCCGGAAGAAAAATGCCGTACCGAGCGTATTTACTAAAATCTGCTTTGCTCCAAATACAATTAGCAATACTGCAATCACAAATGCGCCTCCCAAATATAGGAATCCCTCAGTCACTAGCATTTTCGATACCTGTTTTTTCGTCATTCCCACAACTTCCAAAAGTGCCAGTTCTTTTTTTCTGCTGATTACAGAGGTTGCTGTTGTATTAAAGAAATTCATAATGCCAATAAAAGCTAAAATAACAACAAGAAAACTACCGATCATATAATATTTACTGACATACCGCTGAAAGCTCTCTTTCATGTCCAATACAGAAAACACGTTGATCATATCATTTTCTTTCAAAATATTTTTATCAATGTATTCTTTTATCTGCTTGTCCTCGCCCTTCTTTGCATCAATGGCAGCATACATGGCTGATTCATTTCCTGTCTGGGTGATATACTCCTCTTCGGGAACCAATACCGTGATATAGATACAGTCCGCATACGGATAATCCAATGCATATGGCATCAGTGCTTCTCCGATGACTTCGTAATCTTTTTGGTTTCCATTTTTGTAATCCATCTGAAAAATACCCCCAGTCTGATAATAAGAAACCGGACGCTCTGCATATTTATTACCATAATCTACAAGCACATAATTTCCGCTTTTAAATGTATCCCAAGAGCATTTTTCCCCTCTCCATTCTAATTTGTCAAACACCGACTCGCTGATTCCGAGAAAATGAACACTTACTGTATTGGAAGCCTTTGCCTCTTCCCAAACCTGTTTTTCATAATCGTTCCAGTTTTTTTCATATTTATCTGCGAATGCTTCCCATGTTTTCAGAAGTTCCGGCTCCATCTTGTGGGTTTCCTCAGAATAATACACATATCCTGTCTTAGCACTATCAGGACATTCGTCCAGAATCTCTTTGATTTCAGGTGTAATACCGTTGAAATTCGTATTTAACAAACTTCCCGTCATCTGATCCAGTTGAAAATCGGAAGCTAAAAGCACTTTTCGGTAAGAATCAAAATCATATCCCTGCACCAGCATCACGATACAGTTGACAACCACCATAGAAAGAGCGATAGAAAGCATAACAATCAATCCCTTTTTCCAATTTCGTAACACATTTTGAACTGCCATTCCCCACCAGGTTACAGAAGTATTCTTTTTTATTTTCCTATGTGACTGCTCTCCCTCTGCCAAACGCAGAGCTTCCACAGGAGATACCCTTTCCACCATTTTACAAGCCTGCAGACTAGAGAGATACACCGTTAAAAGTGTCAAAAGCGCTGCTGCAAGAAAAATCAAAGGATTTGCTGATACTACTGTCTGAGCAGTCTGTCCTGCCTGTGCACTAATTTCAGCATCTGCTGTCAAGGACGGAGCCATACAAAGACCTGCAAGATAACCACAAAGCAATCCGATTGGAATACCAATAGCTGATAATCTCCACGCCTGCATACGTACAATTTTTTTCAACTGCTTTCCCGTTGTTCCCACGTTCTTTAACAATCCGTAAGCCCGGATATCAGTTTTCACAGAAATGTTAAAGATATTATAAATAATCAGGTATCCAGCTAATATAACAAATAGAATCATTATAATTAAGGAAGAAAATGAAAATGAATCCTCTTCAAAGAGATTATATGCCGGATTGACTTCCATTCCTGTCCCAGCTCTCGTAAATCCCGCTGCTTTAGATATCTTTTCCGTTTTCTTTTCCAGATTCCAAAGGTTCTTGTACCAGAGAAAATACTCTTTTCCTCCATTGTAGATACCATTTTCTAATTCTTCCTGCGTAACGGGATAACGATTCTCCTTTGCATAGGCTTCGGATACCCAGACCATCTGACCTAAAACAGCTTTGTCTCCTTGCCAGAATCCACATATCTGAAACGTATCTGTCTTATATTGTTTCAGCATGGGATTTACTTCCCAGGTCAGCGTTACTTCTTCCCCGATCTTTGGTGTAACTCCCAGAGATTCCAATACCATGCTGCTAAGTGCTACTTCATTTTCTTTCTCCGGCAGTCTTCCTGTGGTTGGCAGACAATTAAAACTTTCTGCCGTATTTTCATCTGCATATCGGACCTCTACGGAAAAACCAAACCTTTCGTCCATTCCAGCTCCCAGAAAAATACCGGAACCATATCGCTTAACATCTTCACTCTGTTCGATTGTTTGCTGCAATCGCTTTGCATCTTCTTCTGACAGATTCTGTGCACTGGCATGGGCAGAATCCATAAACTGCTTAATTTCCGTTGCTCTTTTGGAAAGAATCATAGATACACTTCCCACAAAGAGACTTGTGAATAAAAGGGAAGTCAGAATGATTGCAATAACGGCAATAACATTCCTGGCGCGATTCATTTTCATAAAACGACTCGTTAATAATCGTAACGTCTCTTTATTCTCTACTTTTACCATAAAATCGCCCCCTGCTATACCACACCACTGTCTGAAACAATTTTTCCGTCTTCTATCTGTAAAATCCGGTCTGCCATCTGGGCAATCTCTTCATTATGGGTAATCATAACGATGGTTTGGTGAAAACGCTTACTGGTTACTTTCAGAAGCCCTAATACATCCTGACTTGTCTTCGAATCCAAATTTCCAGTCGGTTCGTCAGCGAGCAAAATGGCAGGTTTTGCAGCTAAAGCCCTCGCAATTGCCACTCTCTGCTGCTGTCCGCCGGATAGAGCACTTGGCAGATTTTCCAATTTTGTTCGAATACCAAGTGTATCAATGATTTCATCTACATATTTCTTTTCAATCTTTTTTCCATCCAGCTTCACGGGAAGAATAATATTCTCCCATACATTCAACATCGGAACCAGATTATACTGTTGAAATACGAAACCAATATTCCTGCGTCGGAAAATGGTAAGCTCTTCATCTGTCATATGGCTTAAGTTCTGTCCATCCACAATTACCTGCCCAGATGTTGGATTATCTAATCCTCCAATGATATGAAGCATCGTAGACTTTCCGCTCCCGGAAGTTCCAACAATCGCTACAAACTCCCCCTTTTCCACTTCTAAATTTACACCATCAAGGGCTTTGACTTCTGTTTCTCCTTGTCCATATATTTTTTGTAAATCTACCGTTTTTAATATATTCATGTCTTCCTCCCTGTCTTATATTTTAAAAAAGCCTGTATTGCTCTTTACAATACAGACTTTATCACAACAATGTCTCTATCCGGTTTCTGAAATATCACAGTTTTGATACTATTCCTTTTTTGATATCGGGAGAAACACAGAAAAGATAGAGCCCTTTCCTCTCTCTGATGTCACTTTTATATACCCTTTTTGTGCCTGAATAATCTCTCTTGCAAGGAATAAGCCAATTCCTACTCCTGGCTGGTCTGCCACTGACAGACTCCGATAAAACCTTCCAAATATCTTTGGTATTTCTTCTTTTTCTATTCCAATGCCATCATCAATAATATCAATCTTTACAAAGAAAGAATTCTGCTCAGCTTTTACCTGAACATTTCCCCCACATGCTGTGTATTTAATCGCATTATCTACAATATTTCCGAGTGCCTCCACAGTCCATTTTGGATCACATAGAACATGCAAATCCGTGTCACATAGGCTCAGAGTAATATTCTTCTCCCTTGCTTTCACGCTAAACTGCTGCTGTATGGATTCAAGCATCTGTGTAATAGTAGTATCCTCCGAATGTACTGCGATAATTCCACTCTCCATCCGTGATAATTTGACCAATGATTGTATCAGGAAATCTAATTTCTCTGTCTGCTCCAAAATGGTATCTATCTCCTCCTGATTTTCATGATTTGTTTCAGAGAGTATTTCACCATAAATTTTCAAATTTGAAATAGGAGTCAACGTCTGATGCGCAATGTCGGAAATAAGTTTCTGTATCACTTCTTTTTGTTCCTGTTGGTTCTTTCTTGCCAGAAAGCTACTGTCTAAATGTTGTTTCATGCTGTTTTCAAGAGCAGAGTACTTTTCTTCTGATATTTCTGTCCGTTCCAGTTCTCCATCTATAGCACAATCCAGCATTTGCTGCAGCCGGTTCAAAAGCTTTTTTTCTTTCTGATAAAAAATGCTATGCCAGAAGATTCCACTTAAAACAAATATTCCTACAATCAATATAATTATTTCTATCATCCATTCACCGCCCAGGTATAACCAATTCCATAAACCGTTTTGATATATTTAGGCTTCTGCGTATCATCTTCTAATTTGTCTCTGAGACGTTTAACTGCAACAGTCAGAGCATGAGCATCCACAAACTCTGTATCTCCTTGCCATACCTCGTCAATCAGGTATTCTCGCTTCACTACTTTTCCTCTGTTTTCGCACAGCACTTTCAAGAGTTTTTGTTCTGTCTTACTCAGTTCAATAAGTTCTCCATTTTTGAAAAATTCCATTTTATCGAAATAGAACTCGAATCCATCAAACTCCATAGAATTCTTAACTACTGCATCTTTATTTCTAAGCTGCACAGACACTCTTGCACGCAAAACCATCAAACTAAACGGTTTCGTAATATAATCATTTGCCCCAGCGTCCAATCCTGTTACGATATCTACTTCCATGTTATTTACTGTAAGCAGGATAATCGGCACCTGACTGTTTTTCCTTATTTCTCTTACAAAATCAATCCCATTCCCATCCGGCAAGTTCACATCTAATAAAACCAATGTGATATCTTCCTTTTTCAAGATTTCTCTAGCCTCCTGCAAAGTCTGGCACTGATAAAAGAAATAGGAATCATTCTTCAATGCGAGACGTATTCCATCATTTAATTTTTTGTCATCTTCAACAATCAGTAAGTTTTCACTCATATTTTCTCTGCTTTCTTTCAAATTACGCTAATTGTATCATTGCCAGTTTTATAAATCAAATTATTAAATCAAAATCTCCGGCAGAAATTATCTTATAAACAGAAAAAAGCTCCCGAAGGGGCTTTCCACGTTTTAAATGTACACTAATTCTCTTAACACAACCTCTTCTGCATCATTCCATATTTCCCATGAAGAATGTTGTAAATTAGTACTATCCACAACAATAACAGGTAATTTAATTATTCGTATTTTTTCCCGATAATGTAAATCGAAACTACCATACCGCCTAATATCATAATTAGGAAAATTTTATTCAAAATATCCCATAAAGCTATATTGAAACAATTGATTATTATAATACCTGCAAGAGGATATAAAACAACTGTTGCAAGTATCCATATTTTTAAAGTTGTGCAGATATATATCCAATTTCCATTGTTAAAAGATAAACCAACTAGATGTATTCTAAAAATTCCTTGTGAAACATAATTTATCTTGTTGGCATCATAATATGTTGGTAATATGTCTTTTGCAAAGAAACAAAACCATGCACCAAATAAAAGCATTCCCCCGGTAACTAGCAATATATCCCTTTTCATCTCAGCTAACGAACTTCCAGATACAACTAACATAATAATTTCTGTAATAGATATAAAAAAGCATAACAAATATGCTAATATCCAGTTTTTTCTATGCTGGTGAATAGAATTCCTAACAGCCATATCGAGAGAGCCTACTACCAATTCCTCGATTTCTTTTTTATCAATATTTTTCTGTGTATCTATTTTTTCTCCACGTAACAATTCTGTAACGGTAACATCTAATATATCAGCTATTGGTATGAGTAATACGACATTGGGCATACTAAGACCACGTTCCCATTTGCTAACTGTTTTATCTGATACATATAATTTTTCAGCCAAATCCTTTTGAGTTAAATTCTTTTCCTTTCTTAATTCGGTTACAAATAAACCGAATTTTTCATTACTAATCTGATACATATATCCACCTCCTGCACACATATTATAATGAGAGTGTACATAAATCAATCGACCAGCAGTAGAATTGCAGAATATTAGCACATAATTCATCAAATAATCTCCCCATCATGAGCTCGACCGTGCTATCCGCTGTGGAAATAATACCGGTGCTTCTGTCTACAATGATAGAGGCATTCTCTTCTTGTAAAATACAAAAATTGTCAAATTTTAATAGTTTCTGCATTTCAGTGCATAAACTTAATTTTTTTCATGAGTTTATGCTTACTCTTTCCATGTTGATTTCAATTGCGATATTTATGTTACTGGTTCGAATGCTTATATGCTCTCCTCTGAATATGCTACCTATTTATCAGGCAGATGCGTAGAAATAAAGATGCTTCCATTGTCCTTCTCTGAATTTTTAACATTCCATGATTTTGAAATAAGAGAAACCAAAAGTGCGTTAGGTGGCACACGCAAGCAAGCATTTGATAAAACCGGCGAACACTATGAACTCCAAGCGCTCACACTGTTCAGGCCTATGTGAATGCGCTACTGGAAGCATACTTCTTCTATGACATCAAGAGATTTGATATTAAAGGAAAGGAATTCTTACGTACTCTTGGAAAGTATTACATCGTTGATATCGGACTTAGAAACTATCTGCTTGGATTCAGGGATCGTGATAGCGGACATGCAATAGAAAATGTTGTTTACTTTGAACTGCTACGTAGAGACTATGATGTCTCTATTGGTAAAGTGGATAATTCCGAAGTGGATTTTATCGCAACAAAAGTAGATGACAAACTTTATGTTCAGGTCACAGAGTCCATGTATATCAATACACCGGTACCGGTGGCGAGGAAAAAACTATCAAACATCCGCTGTATCGACTGATTCACGATGAACCAAATCCGGAAATGCTAACATCTAATCCACAGCCTAAACCCTACCGCAATTTTGAGACTGTGAGAAAAAGTCTGTAAATAAGATTCTTCTATGATATGCAA
>NZ_QUKM01000001.1:522827-525524 GCF_003481245.1 Blautia sp. TF10-30 | reverse complement strand
TCGGAACTGCACCCGTTCAAAGGGCATCCATTCAAAGTCAAGGATGACGAAGCAATGATGGAAACCGCAGACAGTATCAAGCAGTATGGTGTGCTGGTTCCTGCGATTGCCCGTCCTGACCCGGAGGGCGGTTATGAACTGGTGGCCGGACACAGACGGCACAGGGCAAGTGAACTGGCAGAAAAAGAGACCATGCCGGTAATTGTCCGTGATCTGGATGATGATGCAGCCACAATTATTATGGTTGACAGCAATCTGCAACGAGAAAGTCTCCTCCCCAGTGAAAGAGCATTTGCTTATAAAATGAAACTGGATGCTATGAAACATCAGGGAGAGCGAGTTGATTTAACTTGTTCCCAAGTTGGGAACAAGTTAGAGGGCAAGAAGTCCAGTGAGATTTTGGCAGAGCAAGTAGGTCAGAGTAAAAACCAGATTTTTCGCTATATCCGTCTGACAGAGCTGATTTCTGAATTGATGGATATGGTGGATGAAAAGAAGATTGCCCTGAACCCTGCCTATGAGCTGTCCTTTCTCAAAAAGGAGGAACAGGTAGACCTGTTGGACGCGATGGACAGCGAACAGGCTACCCCTTCTCTTTCTCAAGCTCAGCGGCTCAAAAAATACAGTCAGGAGGGGCATCTGACCCTCGATATGATGCGTGTCATCATGGGTGAGGAAAAGAAAAGCGATCTGGACCGAGTGACATTTACCTCTGACACCTTGCGGAAGTATTTTCCTAAAAGCTATACGCCCCAGCGGATGCAGGAAACCATCATCAAGCTGCTGGAGGCATGGCAGAAAAAGCGTCAGAGAGACCAGGAACGATGAAAGGAGCCGCCTATGATGGATATTTCAGCCCGTGAGCTGAAAGGACACAACATTCTCGCCGTGGAGAGGTTTTGGGATAACACACGCTGGATAATTGAGTTTTCCGTCCTGCGTCCCAGCACAGCTTACGGCAGCCCCGGAGAGAAAATGCGGCTGTTTTTGACCGAGGACGGGTATCAGGCCGCCCTGCAAAGCCAGCAGTGCCGGGAGATCAAGATCAAGCGTTATGCTCGTGTGATTGAGGGACATATCCTCGATTTCAAACCGGGAAAACGCCGCCGCTCATAAACCCATACAACGAAAGGAAAGGAATGACTATGTGTACGGTAAAGGAAATTCAAGAAGCAATCCGGGAAGATTGCAAATCTCAGCATGACATGGAATCAACGGATATTGACCGAGTGATGCAAACACTTCCTTTCGCCCAGGAGGAGCCATTTACAGAGGCGCGTCCTCGAAAGCCGCTGTTTTGGTTCTATGCAAGAAAATTTGAAAAGTGTTGAACACCGCAATTCTTTGGAATGAGGATTGTTGGTAGGGCTGTGTTGTGGAGGCTGTCTGAGGCTGGCGGTTTATCTTAAAAGCAAGAACGCTAAGAAATATAGACATGGATTGGAATATGGTTCGGCCCGCTGGGGAACCCGTGAGGATATTGCACCTTACGTTGATCCTGTATTTCAGAACAACGTGATTCTGACGAAAACGGAGAGCCTGACAATGAACAGCCGCCCCAAGAACCCAAAGACCGCCAGAAACAAAAATGTGCTGGTGATTGGCGGCTCCGGTTCCGGTAAGACCCGCTTCTGGCTCAAACCGAATCTGATGCAGATGCACAGCAGCTACGTCGTGACTGACCCGAAGGGAACCATTTTGGTGGAGTGCGGAAAAATGCTCCAAAGGGGCGCACCCAAGCTGGGGAAGGACGGAAAGCCCATGAAGGATAAGCACGGCAAGGTCATTTATGAGCCGTACCGAATCAAGGTCCTAAATACCATCAACTTCAAGAAGTCCATGCACTATAACCCTTTCGCCTATATCCATAGCGAAAAGGACATCTTGAAGCTGGTAACAACGCTGATTGCCAATACCAAAGGCGAAGGCAAGGCCGGAGACGATTTCTGGGTCAAGGCGGAAACATTGCTGTATTGCGCGTTGATTGGATATATCCACTATGAAGCTCCGGTGGAGGAGCAGAACTTCTCCACCCTCATTGAGTTCATCAATGCGATGGAAGTCCGTGAGGATGACGAGGAGTTCAAAAACCCCGTAGACCTGATGTTTGATGCACTGGAATCGGAAAAGCCAAACCACTTCGCAGTGCGGCAGTATAAGAAATATAAGCTGGCAGCCGGTGTTGTATGCTCTAAAAGACTTCTTAATCAAGCGGTTGGGAAGTCTCTTAGAACACATAACCTAAAACCGAAGAAAGGAGCGCAAGTTATGAGAAAAAACGAGAAAATCACTGCTCTGTACGAACGATTGAGCCGTGATGACTTTGGCAAAGATGATGACCAACAGCGTGAGAGCAATTCCATATCCAATCAAAAGGCAATGTTGGAGGAGTTCGCCGCACGGCAGGGCTTTACAAACATTGTCCATTTCACGGACGATGGCATTAGTGGTACTTGCTTTGACCGTCCCGGATTTTTAGCAATGATGAAAGAAGTGGAAGCCGGGAATGTGGAGTATTTGTGCATCAAGGACATGAGCCGCATGGGTCGTGACTATCTGAAAGTCGGTCAGATTATGGAAATCCTGCGTCAGCGTGGCGTTCGCCTTATCGCCATCAATGACGGCGTGGACAGTGCCAGAGGGGACGATGATTTTACCCCGTTCCGCAACATTATGAACGAGTATTACGCCAGAGAT